>JAZSBX010000056.1:0-17721 GCA_045602605.1 Acutalibacteraceae bacterium | reverse complement strand
AAATCCCTTTAAAAATTTAATAATAAATGCTATTATAGGTATAGTAGCGCTTTTAATTATTTATTTAATCCGTAATTTTTCGGGATTTTTTATCCCAATTAATCAGTGGACCTTTTTAGCAAGCGCAGTAGGAGGCTTGCCCGCCGTGTGCGGAATTTTAATAATTCGAATTTTACTTTAGGAGGGGTACTTTGCTTAATTTTATTTTTGGACGCGGAGGCGCGGGCAAAACCTATGAAATAATGCAAAGACTGAAAAAAGATGTTTTAGATGGCAAGGACGTTGTTTTGCTTGTTCCTGAGCAATTCAGTTTTGAGAGTGAAAGGGAGGTTTTACACACCCTTGGAGATAACTCATCAACGCTTGTAAACGTTCTTAATTTCACACGAATGTGTGATGAGGTGAATAGACTTGCGGGCGGTAATGCTTTTTCGGTTATGAGCGAGTGTGACAAAATTATCACTATGAGAACAGCACTTAACACAGTTAGGGACGAGCTTGTTTTATGGAAAAAGTATTATAACTCTGCTCGATTTGCTAAAACAATACTCAGCGCCATTGATGAACTGAAAGCCTGCGCAATAAGTGCTGAGGATATTTATGCTCTTAATGCGCCTGCCACGTTAAGCGCTAAACTTAACGACCTTTTTAAAATTTACTCAACCTATGATGCGCTAATCTGCAACCGCTTCATTGACCCTTCGGACAAGCTTACACATCTTTACACAAAACTCGGCGAATTCCGTTATTTTGAGGGAAAAGAGGTTTATATCGATTCCTTTAAGGAGTTTTCGGGTCAGCAATATAAAATATTAGAGCGTATTTTTTCGCAATGTAATAACGTAACCATTTCTTTGCTTTCAAACGGCGATTTTTGTGATAAACCGGATAATTTTTTAGGACTTAAAAAGCTACATAAAAACCTGGAAAGAATTGCTAAAAAGTTTGCCGTTAAAATAGGCGACCACACCTTTTTAAGCGAGGGAAAATACAATTCAGCAGAACTGAAAGCTTTAGAACAGCTTTTGGCAGGGGACAAGGTTTCTTTTGAAGATGAAACCAAGGATATTTTAATTTTTAATTCTTCATCAGTTTACAGTGAGGCGGATTTTGTTATGCGAACAATTCGCCGCTTAACCCGTGAAGAAGGCTATAGATATCGCGATTTCGTTGTAATTGCGCGAGATACGGCGACCTATGAAAAGGCAATGCTTGGCGCTGCAAGAAAAAACAAAGTAAGCTGCTTTTTTGATAAGAGGCAGTCTATTTTGCAAAATCCAATTTGCGTTATGACTCTTGCGGCGCTAAAAGCTGCAAACAAAACTTCCACAAAGGAAATTCTCACCTTCCTTAAAAGCGACCTGGCAAATCTTAATCTTGATGAGATTTCCGAGCTTGAAAACTACTGTTTTATCTGGAATGTTGATGGCGCTTTGTGGCACGATGACTGGACTATGAATCCAAACGGCCTTGAACAAAACGAGGCCGATGATAAAATAAATAAACAACTCGACCATTTAAATGAATTAAGGAAAAAGGCTTTAGAGCCAATTTATGAACTTAAAAAGTCCATTGGTGGCACCGCCAGGGAATACTGTACGGCTATTTTTAAACTTATAAAAAATTGCGGCTGTGAAGAAAAACTGAAGTCGCTTTATAACGACTTAATTTGCGAAGGTAATGCAGATGAAGCCGATGTTTTGCGACAGGGCTATGACTGTTTTGTGGACGTTCTTGAAAGTGTTGTCAAATGCCTTGGTGAAAAGCCCGTTGCATTTAATGATTTTTATGACACGCTTTGCGTTGCCACCGCCACCTCAACCGTTGGAACAATTCCGCAAATGCTTGACCAGGTCACCTTCGGCTCTGCCGACCGTATTCGCCCCTCAAGACCCAAAATTGCATTTGTTGTTGGAATGAATCTTGGCGTTTTTCCTGCAAAAATTTCTCAAAACGGTGTTTTCGCCGCTTTTGAACGGAGTCAGCTTATTGATTTAGGTCTGGATTTAGGCAACGACCTTATCGGTCTTTCAGCAAAAGAAAATTTGTTGGTTTATTCTTCGGTTTGTTGCGCTTCAGACAAGGTGTTCATTTCCTATCTTTCGGGTGCCTCGGCAGGTGATAATAATTCTCCTGCGGCGGTTATAAAGCAAATTCAGGATGCCTTTCCGAAAATCAAGGTGTTAAACGAAAAGGATATGCCCTTTGTGGATACCCTGCCCGAAACCATAAGCTGCGCTGCTGAAAATTTTGCCGTTAATTTTAATGCACAAAACGGTATTAACGAGGTTTATTATGAGGCAGCAAATAAAAACGTCCAATTAAACGAAAGACTAAAGTCGGTTTTATTAATAGATAGGGAAGGGGAATATACCCTTAACGGCGAATCTGCCAAAAAACTTTTTGGAAATAAGATTTCCCTTTCACCCTCGGCATTTGAAAAATATCAAACCTGCCCGTTTTCTTTCTTTTGTAACTACGGGCTTCGACTTTCAAACCTTAAAGCCGCCGCTTTTGACCCCCTGCAAAGAGGCACTATTGTGCATTATGTTCTTGAAAATTATATTAAACGCTACGGTGAAAGTTTACACAACCTAAGTTTTGAGGACTGTCAAAAAGCGGTTGATGGGCTTTTAAAGGATTATCTTTCAAAGGTACCCGGATATTTTCAGGCGGTTTCTGCAAGAAACGAGTTTATTATTAGCACAATCGCTACATCGCTTTACGCCGTTGTTTGGCAGCTTACCTGCGAACTTTCACAGTCGGGATTTGTGCCAAAAAAATGCGAGTTTGTTATAGGCCTTGAAAATCCCGATATTCCCGCAACAAAAATTGAAATTGATGAGGAAACAAGCGTTAGTTTAAGAGGAAAAATTGACCGTGTGGATGTTTGGAACGGTTACGTGCGAATTGTTGATTATAAGTCGGATGCAAAGGTGTTCAGACTTTCCGAGGTTGTTTGCGGTCTTAATATGCAAATGCTTATTTACCTTTACGCGCTGTTGCTCAGCGAAAACGAGGAGTATTCTAATCTTAAAGCAGGCGGAGTGCTTTATATGCCGTCCAGCACCGATTTGGAGGAAAGCAGTCTTGCAATGAATGGACTAATCCTTGAAAACGAAGATGTAATCACTGCAATGGACAGGGAAAAAAGCGGTCAATTTATTCCTGAATATAAGTTTACAAAGGCAGGAAAGCTTACAAAAGCATCCTCATTTGCAGGCAGTGAAACCTTTGATGCGATTTTTAACCACATAACACGGATGATGAAAAAAACGGGCGCTGCTATTAAAAACGGAGAAATTTCGGTGTCTCCCGTGGACAGTTTATCACACAATGCTTGTGACTATTGTGATTTTTACGGAATTTGTCACATTGAGAACACTCCCCATAAAAAGGTGGAAAGACTGACAAATGACGAGGCGGTATCACTAATGGAAGGAAGTGACCAAAATGGCATTTAATCCAACGCCAAGCCAAAAGTCTGCCATTAAAGCCAAAGGCAACGTGCTTGTAAGCGCGGCCGCAGGCTCGGGGAAAACAGCTGTTTTAACCGAACGTGTCGCTTCGCATATTGCCGACCTTGAAAACCCAATAAGCGCCGATAGAATTCTTGTGGTGACCTTCACAAAAGCGGCGGCGGCTGAAATGCGTTCACGTATTGAGGAAAAGTTAAATGAGCGCCTGCGCCAAAATCCCGATGATATGCATTTAATTAAGCAGATGCTGCTTTTTCCATCTGCAAAAATTTGCACAATCGACTCTTTTTGTATTGAACTTGTTCGTGAGAATTTTGATAAGCTTGGCGTTAATCCCGATTTTAAAATTGTTGAGGAAAACGTGCTTAACGATATTAAAAACCAAGCGATTTCCGAGGTTTTTGAAGAACAGTTTGCAACAAAAAATGCCGTGTTTTTAAAACTGCTTCGCGTTGTCGGTTCAAGATATGATGACAGCACGCTGGCTTCCTATGTTAGAAAAATTCAGGAATTCACTTCAAAACTTCCAAATCCTAACGAATGGCTGAATAATGCCGCCGAGCAAAGTAATTTTAAGTTAAACGGTGAAAAATGGCGAGACCTTGCCCTCGAAATCGCCCGAGAACAGGTTGGGCTTGTTATTGAAAAATCAAAGACAGCATTAAACATTTTAGAAAAATTTCCACAGTTTGAAGATACCTTTAAACTGCTGTTTACCGAACCAAAAATTTATGCGGAGCAATTTTTAAAGGATATTGACAATAAAAATTGGAACGCTTTGTACTACGGCGTTTCCTCTGCCTCTTTCAGCCGAATGTCGGGCAAAAAAATTCCCGATGACTGTTACCAATTAATAACGGCAAAAACGCTTCGTAAGGAATGTGTTGAAATTATCAAAAGGCTTAATGATACCTTCTTTGATTTATGGGAAAACATTGCCGAAAACGATAGAATGCTTTATCCACTGATAAAGAAGCTGGTTGACCTTGTCATTTCATATAATGATTTAATTAACAAAAAGCTTGATGAACGAAACATATTAACCTTTTACCGAACCGAACAGCTTGCCTTCCAGCTTTTGTGCCGTTATGAAAACGGTGAGCTTAAGGTAAACGATTTTGCAAAGGAATATATCAATAGCTTCGATGAAATCCTCGTTGATGAATATCAAGACACCAATCCCTTGCAGGATATGCTGTTTTGCGTTTTGTCAAACAATGAAGAAAGGCTTTTCCTGGTTGGAGACGTCAAGCAAAGCATTTATGGCTTTAGAGGGGCAAATCCTTCGAATTTCCTTGAAAAGAAAAATAGATATTTGCCCTATGAAAACCAGGAAGCAAAAGTTTCAAAAAAAATTATCCTTGGCAACAACTTCAGAAGCCGCAGGGAGATTTGCGACTTCATTAACTTTTTCTTTTCGGCTTTTATGACAAAAGAAAACGGCGAAATTAATTATGGCGATGAGGAAAGACTTTATCCCGAAGCACAATTCCCCGAGGCTGTTCTTTCGCCTGTTGAAATTGGAGTTATTGAAAACGCGAGCGAAAGCTCAGCGGAGGCCGAGGCCAATTTTATTGCCAATTCAATTATTAAAACAATGAACTGCGGCAAATGCATTCGTGATAAAGATAATCCAAATCAGTTACGCGATGCAAGGTTTTCCGATTTTGCCGTTTTACTTCGTGCCACAAGCAAAAACGCCCCTCTTTTTGCGGCACAACTTGAAAAACGGGGCATACCCGTTTCCCTTGGCGCCGACCTGTTTTTTAAAAGCCGTGAGGTGCAGTTGATTTTATCCCTTTTAAGTGTGGTTGACAATCCAACAAAAGAGGTTAGTTTGGCAACCGTCTTGCTTTCGGGATTTTTCGATTTTACTGCCGATGATTTGGCGCTTATAAAAGCAACCGATAAATACAAAAATCTATATGCAGGTGTTCTTTGGGCGGCGGATAACGGCAATGAAAAATGCGCGCGATTTGTAAAGAAATTAATGCAGTACCGAAGAAAATTCACCACAATGAAAATATCGGATTTCATTGATTTTCTTTATGAAGATTTAGGGCTTCTTAGCGCTGTTTGTTGCCTTGAAAACGGAATTAAGAGAAGGGATAATCTCCTTTTGATTCTTGATTTTGCCCGCGTTTATGAAGAGAACGAAGGCGAAAGCGTTACAGGCTTTTTAAGGTTTTTAGGGGGCATTGATGAAAACAAACTTAAAAGTGGCTCCGAAAGTGATGAAAACAGCGTTAAAATCATTTCAATTCACCATTCAAAGGGCTTGCAGTTTCCTGTTTGTTATTTCGCAGGTTGCAGTGAAAAATTCAACACCAGCGATTTTTCATCATATTTACTGCTGGATGAAGATTTATATTTTTCATTTAAATTCTTTGACCCGCAGTCAAAAAGGAAATTATCAACAATTCAGCGCCAAATTCTAATTTCAAAGGCTAGGCAAAAACAACTCGAAGAGGAACTGCGACTGGCCTACGTTGCAATGACCCGCGCTCAGGATAAGCTCGTTTTACTGATTTCGGGTGAAAAGCTAAAAGAAAAAATTAAAAATATTTCCGAATCGCTTAAAGCCAAAGAAAATATTATCGATAAAGAGATATTTAAAACAGCGGTTTGTTACACCGATTGGCTTTTACCTGCAATTCTGACCCACAGCTCTTCAAATGAACTTAGAGCAATTTCCTGCGTGGAGGATAGCATTCGCGAAACGCCAAACCCGTTTGAAATCAATTTTGTTTTTTCCGAAAACATTTTCACCGAAAAAAATCTGTCTGCCGAAACCGAAAAAACACTCCTTAACAGTGGAGAGATTTCTTATCTGGCAAATAAACTCAAAGAAAATCTCGACTTTGTATACCCGTATGAAGAACTTTTGAGCATCGCCTCTAAGGCATCGGTTTCACAGCTTGCTCACGCGGCAGAGCACGATACTTACGCTTTCAGAGCCGCACCATCCTTCCTTTCAAAGGGAGGAATCAGCGCAACGCAAAGAGGCACCTTTACACATAAGGTTATGCAATTTATAGATTTTGAAAAGGCGCAAATCAATTTAGATGAGGAGCTGGACCGACTTGCCGAATGGCAGTTTTTCAGCGAGGAGGATATTAAACTTGTTGACCGTGATAAGGTTAAAAAATTCCTTTCAAGTGAGCTTTGCAAAAGAATTATTGCATCAAATCTTGTAAGAAAGGAAATGCGTTTTTTAACAGAAAAACCTGCCACGGAAATTTCGGTAGGGCTTGATGAAAAATTTGCCAATGAAAACATTGTGATTCAGGGCGCGGTTGACTGCCTTTTTGAGGAAAACGGCGAAATAGTGATTGTCGACTTTAAAACCGACCGCGTGTCAAACGAAAAAATCCTTGCGGACACCTACATAGAGCAGCTTAAAATTTATGCCGCCGCCTGCGAGAAGATTTTTTCTATGCCTATAAAAGAAATTTTGCTTTATTCCTTCCATTTAGGCAAAGAAATTAAACTTTAAAAAAATAAATCTCCCTCGGGAGATTTATTTTTTTAATATGGGCTGAATTTGTCGTCCTTCGAGGGCGCAGTCAATGGTTTCTTTTAAAAGGCTGAAATCGCTTATGAGCGAGTTGTTTTTATTAAAAGGGTCATCTTGTGCAAAAGGGACAAAGTAAATATTTTTTGTGTTCATTAACAGACCGATGTTTTTAGCGCTGGCGGCCAAAGCATCGTTAGTTGCAATGGCTAAAACAACGGGCTTCTTATTTCTTAAATGCGCTTTTACCGCCATCGTAACGCTTGTATCGGTTATTCCGTTTGCAATTTTTGCTAAAGTGTTTCCCGTGCAAGGACAAACAACGAGAATATCAAAAAGCTTTTTTGGACCGATAGGTTCAGCAGTAACTACGCTGTTAATTATTTCGTTTTGGCAAATTTCCGTTACATCATTTTTTAGGTCTTCACAAGCATAAAACCTGGTATCGCTTTTAAAAACGATTTCCGACATAATCGGTGTGATATTATGCCCGTCTGACCTTAACTCTTTGAGTGTATTAACCGAGTTTTTAAGGGTGCAGAAGGAACCGCACATAGCATAACCTAAATTTAGCTGACTCATAGTTTCAAATCACTTTCGTGGGAAATTTAAGATAACTTCTGACAAACCGAAAAGCACCGAAATAATGCCGTTTTAGGCAGGTTCGGATTATTCGAGTCCTGTCACACTAAGTTTTCTTCAATAATTTTTTTAATTGTTTTTCCTAAAATTTCACCTGCTGTTTTAGGGGCGATTTTCCCTGGTAAAGCAGGGGCGAAAATGTATTCCTTTTCACTTAAAATAACCGCTTGCTTATCAATTCCAAACGGCGCGCTGCTTAACTCTAAAAACAGGCAACTGTCTTTGCACTCATCAACGTGTGTTTTTTTAATAATCGGGTAGGGAACCGTGTTGATAATGATATCAAAATCTCCAAGGTGACCCTGCAAATCATTTGTGTTAAGATTACTAAAGCCAAAGGCTTCGATATACGAGAAATCAAGGCTTTTTCGTGCCGAAACGGTAATTTTAGCACCAAACGCAGAAAGTCTTTGTGATAAAATTTTGCCGATTTTTCCATTACCGATAATTAGAATCTTACTTTTCCAAAGGGTGAAATCGGTGGCTTCGATAAGTATTTTAACTGCCCCTTCGGCTGTAGGAATTGCATTTAAAAAAGCAAATTCAATATCATCGTTTAAATCAAAACAAAACTTATGGTTGGGTTTAAAATTACAGGTTATGAGTAAATTGTTTTCGTTAAGATTTTTAGTAATTTTTTCAAGGGGGATTTTTTCGCTGAAAAGCGGTGAATTAAGATGAACGCCGTCTCGCGTTGTGGGAATCGGCAAAACAACAATTTGATAGTTGCAAAGGTCAACGGTTTTTGGAGGCGCATCAATAAATTCATCGCAAACAAAATTATGATTTCTTAAAAACTTTGCGGCAATTTTTTGCCTGTTGTCACCGCCGAGAAAGAGTATTCTTTTCAAATTAATCTTCCTAAATTAAAAAATAAAACACCGCCATTGAAGCAGTTTTCACTAACATTCTATGGCGGTGTAACTTATTTTGTCACATATTCTTCCAGAACAGTTTTATCATTAAATTCGGGGTGTTCAATAACAAGCGTTAAAAGGTTTTCCAGCGCTGATTTGATTTGTTTATCCTTAATTCCCAGCCTTAATAAATCATCTCCGTTAATTTTTAATTGGGAAAGACTGTAAGGCTCGCCCTTGTACTCAATTTCTTTTAAGAACTCGGTTAATTTATTGGTGTCGTTAAATTTCGAAACGATTTGAAGGTAAATTTCGAAATCGCCTTTTGGGATGCTGCGCAAAACCTGTTTAATTTGAACCTTATTTAAAGGCATATTGCCCTTAAACAAGTCGCATATATTTTCACAGGATTTTGAAAAAGCCTTTGACAAACGTAAATTTTGCGCGATTTCAAAAGCATTTAAATTGTTTTTAAAACAAAAATATGCAAAGCGGGGAATAGGGTCTGCTTTTAAATGCTCTAAATTTTCAAAATGAATAAACTCTTTACCAATTCCAAGGAAAGAAAGACAATCGGTTTTAATAAGCGCAGTTATGGCCGCAGGGTTTTGCGAACACAGCGTTTTAATAAATTCGTCCCTAATTCTCTCGCGGCTAATTTTATTTAAATTTTCGGCCAACTCAATAGAGTATTTAAAGGTGTTGCGCTCAATTTGAAAATCAAGCTGTGCGCTAAAGCGAAAAAGCCTGAGAATTCGAAGCGCATCTTCATTAAATCGTTGCCAAGGCTCGCCTACGGCTTTAAGTATTTTGTTCTTTAAATCCTCAAAGCCGCCAAATGGGTCTTTAAGCCCCGTTTTGTCACAAAAAGCCATAGCATTAACGGTGAAATCTCGGCGGGATAAATCTTCCTCAACGGTTTTAACGAAAGAAACGCTTTCAGGGTGTCGGTTATCTGAATAGTCTGCTTCACAGCGAAAGGTAGTGATTTCGGCTTTTTCGTTATTATCAAACAATACCGTAACCGTTCCGTGTTTTATACCCGTGGGAACGGTGCGGGGGAAAAGGGCGATAACTTCATTTGGTGTGGCAGAGGTTGTGATATCATAGTCAGTAGGGGTTTTATTTAACAGCATATCTCTGACACAACCACCCACAATATAAGCCTCAAAACCTGCGTTATTTAAGGTTAAAAGCGTATCTTTAATTGCTTTTGGTATTAAAAAGTTCATCATTTCACCACTTTTTTATTAAAAACTGTTTATTTTTGGAAAGAAAAGTAATATAATAAATTTAAACCAATTTAGGAGTTTTAATTTATGAAGGCATTACGTCAAGAAGATAAAATCATTGAAAACGTTAAAAAAGTTCATATGATTGGAATCGGAGGCTCGGGAATGTGCCCCCTTGCGGAAATTTTGCATAGTAAGGGTTACATTCTGACAGGCTCTGATAACAATGAAAGCGACCCTCTTAAAAGGGTAAAAAGCCTTGGCGTTAAGGTCAGCATGGGGCACAGTGCTGAAAATGTGCACGGCTGTGAGCTTGTAGTTTATTCCGCCGCTATAAGCAAAGATAACCCCGAACTTGTTGAAGCCAGGCGTCTTGGCATACCCACAATGGAGAGGTCCTTGCTTCTCGGCGCTTTAACAAGAAAATACGATAATGTTATCGGTGTTAGCGGTACCCACGGTAAAACCACCGTTACCTCTATGATAACACAAATTTTATATTTAAACAAGATGGACCCTTCGGCAGTTATCGGCGGAAAGCTTCCAATAATTAACTCCAACGGTATTGCAGGCGGTTCGGATATTCTTGTTTGTGAGGCATGTGAGTTCGTAAACACCTTTTTACAAATGTCACCTGATATTTCGGTGCTTTTAAATGTTGATAACGACCACCTTGACTTTTTTAAAACAATGGAAAATCTTGTGGACTCTTTTTCGCAGTTTATAGGCATGTCAAAGCTTTGCTTTGTTAATGGCGATGATGAACTTGCTTTAAATGCCACAAAAGGGATTTCCTCTGAAATTGTTAAGTTCGGTTTTAACGATAATAATAAATACACTGCCAAAAATATTGTACCTAAAAAATTCGGCTTTTCTTTTACCGCCGTTAAAGAAGGTAAAGATATAATCGACATTGACCTTGCGGTGCCTGGAAAACACAATGTTCTAAATGCGCTGGCCGCATTTGCTGTGTGCGATTATCTTGGCGTTTCGGCTAAGGGTATTAAAAGCGCCCTTGAGTGCTTCCACGGTGCAGGTCGCCGATTTGAGTTTCTTGGTGAGATGGGCGGATTTGTTCTTGCTGATGATTATGCTCACCATCCAACCGAAATCACGGCAACGCTTTGTGCCGCAAAGGCCTTAAGTTATAACCGCGTTGTTGCAATTTTTCAGCCCTTTACTTTTTCAAGAACAGCCCTTTTGCTTAATGAATTCATTGATGCGCTTTCCATTGCCGATGAGGTTGTTCTAACACCGATTATGGGCTCAAGAGAGGTTAATACTTTTGGTGTCAGCTCTGAACAAATTGCCGAAAAACTGCCTAACTCAATAATTCTTAACACCTTTGAGGAAATTTGTAATTACATTTGCAAAACCGCGGGGGAAGGGGATTTGGTTATCACAATGGGCGGCGGCGATATTTATAAAGCGGCGCATCTTATTGAAGAAAAATTCAAAAAATAAGCATAAGGCGCCTTGATATTTGTCATTTTCACAAAAAAGCAATTTTATGCTTGACAAGTGTTTGTATTATTGATATAATATCAAGGTCGCAAAAATGATCCATTAGCTCAGCCGGCAGAGCACTTGACTTTTAATCAAGGTGTCCGGAGTTCGAATCTCCGATGGATCACCAAAGAAAAGAACGCTTTACAGCGTTCTTTTTGTTTTTGTAAAAAACAGGAGATTTGAACTCCGGGGGAGTTTGTTTCAATATAAAAAACGGCTGTGTAAATCACAGCCATTTTTGTTTTATTGGTTAAATTACATATCCGCCGTTTTGGCCTATTGCCTGACCGGTTATGTAGTCGGCGGCATCAGAGGCCAAAAAGAAGCAAAGCTGGGCAACTTCATCAGCGGTGCCCATTCTGCCAAGAGGAACGCTGTCAACAAAATCTGCCAAATCCTCAACCGAGATTTCGGCGTTCATTGAGGTATCAATGATTCCCGGAGCAATGGCATTAACCGTAATACCACTTGGCGCAACCTCTTTGGCAAGAGCCTTTGTAAGACCGATAACGCCTGCTTTTGCGGCGGAATAATGAACCTCGCAGGAAGCACCAGTAACGCCCCACATTGAAGAAATGTTAATAATTTTTCCGCATTTGTTTTTAATCATTTCGGGAAGCGCTGACTGACAGCAATTAAAAACACCTTTTAGATTTACATTCATCATTTCATCCCAATCAAACTCACTGATATCGGTAAAGAGGGAAGAGTGGGAGATGCCTGCATTGTTAATGAGAATGTCCACCGAACCAAATCGATAAACAGCCTCCTTAATCATTAAATCAACCTCAAGTTTATTTGCAACGTTTGCCTTATATGCGATAACGTTATGGCCTTGTTCACAAAGTGATTTTTGAAGAAGCAGAGCAGCCGCTGCCGAATTATTATAGTTCAAAACAACGTTATATCCCTTTTGTGCAAAAAGAATTGCGGTTGCCGCGCCTATTCCTTTTGATGCGCCTGTTATTATGACGGTTTTACTCATTTTAATTTCCCCTTTTTGAATTATGACTCAATTATAACACAAAAAAATTTTTTGTAAACAAAAAACAATAAATTGTGTACCCAAAAGAGAAGGGAAACATATATATAGTGTAGTTTACATAAATAGTTTACATAATATTTTTTAGTGTGAAATTTGCAGTTGACATAATCAAAAAAGTGTTGTATAACTTATTATATAAGTTAGGTTCCGGCGCAGTTGCAACTTTAAATAACATAAGGTTGCAATGTTTTTTTCGCCTTTTTAAGGTTACATAATATTCCTAAAAAACTATATATTGTACTTTGATTTTCAAAAAAATTAAATTTAATCAATATATTGTTCGCAGGTAATATCTTGTCCCAAAACGGCATATTTATTATTAAAGAAATTTTTGTTTCGGAGGTAATAAATTGTGCGAGGTTCAAGAGTTTTATCCTTAAACGGAGTGAAGGCTGTTAACTTTTTAAAGGAAAACGGTTCACTCATTTTTTTAACCTTATTTTTCGTTTTAGGTGTGCTTTCGGGAGCACTGTTTTTTGAAAAACAAATTGCTGTGGCAGACTATGCCGAAAATCAGTTCACAAACTTTTTGAACTTAAGGCAAAAGGGCACATTCTTTTCAATTTTCTTTTCTTCCATAACCACGTTGCTGATTTATTTTGGGTCGGTTTTCATCACGGGAACATCGGTTGTAGGAAACATTGTTTCACCCTTTGTTCTTTTGTGGTTTGGTTTTAATTTTGGCACCCTTGCCGCGCATCTTTACAGCGGTTATGCCCTTAAAGGAATTGCTTTCAGCGCAATTATTTTAATTCCTTCCAGCGCAATTTTTGCACTTATATTAGTGTTTTGCTCAAGGGAAGCCATGCGGTTTTCACTGTTGCTCACAAGGCTTTTTACGCCGCAGGGTGTAAACGCTAGTGTTTTTGAGAATTTTAAAAGCTATTGCATAAAATTTCTTTATTATCTGCTTTTTGTCATTTTATCGGCAACTACCGATGCGCTTTTATCAACGTTTTTTATTAAATTTTTCGATTTTTAAATTAAGGAGGTGGAAAACTTGAAGGATTATATTATGGAATTTGAGTCTTTTCTAAAATTCGAAAAGGCTTCATCAAATAACACACTGCAATCCTATTTACGCGATGTATCACAGTTTTCCGCCTACTGCAAGCTTAATTCCATAGAAGACGTTTCTAGCGTTACGTCAAAAAAACTGAAGGAATATTTTGATTACTTACATTCAACCGGTCGCAGTGATGCTACCGTTTCAAGAAATGTGGCGTCACTCAGATGCTATTTTAAATTTCTTGTTAAAAAAGGAATTTGTCCATCAAACCCTGTTACCGATGTAAAACAAAAGGCCGCCGCCAAGAAAATTCCTGAAATTTTAACTAACAACGAGATTTTGCTTTTACTTGAACAACCCAAAGGTTCAGATTATAAATCAATAAGAGACAAGGCGATGCTCGAACTGCTTTATGCCACAGGCATTAAGGTTTCAGAACTTATAAACCTAAATTTAACCGATATAAACCGTCAAATCGGTGTTTTGCACCTTCACACAGAAAAGAACGAACGCGTTATTCCTATTTATCCAGAAGCGCTCAGGGATTTAAATCGGTATATTAACGAGGCAAGAGACGTCATTATTTCACAAAGCGGTGAGGACAAGCTTTTTACAAATATGAATGGCTCACCAATGTCAAGACAAGGCTTTTGGAAAATAATTAAGCATTACGCCGAACTTGCCAAAATTGAAAAGGATATAACACCACACACTTTGCGCCATTCTTTTGCGGCACATTTGTTGGAAAACGGGGCAGACCTCAAAGACATTAAAGAAATGCTCGGTCATTCGGATATATCTTCTACACAAATTTATGTTCAAATGATGAAACAAAAATACGCTCAGGCATATAAGCGTTTTCATCCTATGGCAAGATAAAAAACTCTGTTTGGCTTGAAACAGAGTTTTTTTAAATTCACGGAGGCAAAGATGTTAATTTTAAAACATGAGCAAAACAGGCGTTTTTTTGAAATTTTTGATAAACTGTGTTCTATTCCGCACGGTTCGGGTAATACAAAAGCCATAAGTGATTTTTGCATTGATTTTGCAAAAAACAACGGGCTTTTCGTTTATCAGGATAACCTTAACAACGTTGTAATTAAAAAGTCCGCAACTGTGGGCTATGAAACGCACGAGCTCATAATTTTACAGGGCCATCTTGATATGGTGTGTGAAAAAGAAAGCAACTTTGAAATTGACTTTGAAAAAGATGGCTTGGAAATTTACGCCGATGGTGATTATATTACCGCAGAAGGCACAACACTCGGTGGTGATGACGGAATTGCCGTTGCAATGATTCTCTCTATTCTTGAGGACAAAAGCCTTTCTCATCCCGAAATTGAAGCAGTTTTCACAACCGATGAAGAAACGGGAATGTACGGCGCAGATGGTCTTGATGCAAGTGTGCTAAACGGCAAAATGCTCATTAACATTGATTCGGAAAACGAAGGAGTTTTCACCGTTAGCTGCGCAGGTGGAGCCAGGGTGCAAATTAAACTGCCACTGTGCGTTCAACATAATAATTTATCAGCTTATGAAATTATGGTTGATGGTCTTTTGGGCGGTCATTCAGGCGTGGAAATTGATAAAGGCAGAATTAACGCAAACATTTTGCTTGGCAAAATTCTTGACAGTTTTACCTTTGATTTTTTAATTTCGGAAATTAACGGTGGTCTTAAAGATAATGCAATTCCAAGAAACGCAAGATGTGTTATTTGCTGTAATGAAAACCCCGAAAAAACAATTAAGGACTTTTTGAAAAATCATGATTTCATCAGCGATAATAAACCGCTTGTCACCGTTAAAGAAACAGCGTGCAAAAGTTGCTTTACAAAGGAAAGCACAGCAAAAGTGATTTATTTCCTAAACAATGTTCCCAATGGCATTCAAAGAATGAGCAATGATATCAAAGGGCTTGTTCAAACATCTTTGAATTTGGGAATTTTAAACACAAGCGAATGCGAACTTGGGGCATCGTTTGCGGTTCGCAGTTCGGTTAACAGCGAGAGAAATGAGCTGATAGAAGTTCTTAAATCTTTTGTTGAGAATTTAGGCGGCACCGTTTCTGCCCACGGCTATTATCCTGCGTGGGAGTTTAAAAAAGACTCAAAATTGCGACAGGTTATGTGTGATACATACAAAAAGCTTTATAAGGCAGAGGCAGCCGTTGAAGCAATCCACGCGGGACTTGAGTGTGGCTTATTTTGCGAAAAAATCAAGGGGCTTGATGCCGTATCAATCGGTCCCGATATGTGCGACATTCACACGCCTCTTGAAAAGCTCAGTATTTCTTCTTCTATACGGGTTTATGAGTTTTTATGTGAGGTTTTAAAAAATTTATAATTGAGGTGTTTTTATGTTTAAAGAAAGGGTTAATAAAATCGGCTTAAATCTTGATAAAAACGAAGCCTTGCTTGTTATGAGTGGTGCTAACCGACTTTATTTTACGGGTTTTCATTCAAGCGCAGGCATGGTTCTTATAACAAAAAACGGCGGCAGCTTTTACATTGATTTCCGTTATTTTGAAAAGGCAAAAAACACGGTTGACTCCTGCGAAGTTCTTTTATCGGAGAGAACTTTTAAGGAAATTGCCGATTCACTAAAAAAACAGGGTGTCGATACCTTATACCTTGAAACCGCCACAATCAGCGTTTCACAGTTTAAGGAAATTAAAGAAGCGCTTTGTGGCATAGAAATTTCTTCAAGTGATAAATTCGATAAAATGATTGAAGAAATGCGCAGCATTAAAACCTCCGCCGAGGTTGAACTCATTAAAAAGGCGCAAAAACTTACGGATGATACATTTGATTATATCCTTGACCGCATTAAGGTTGGCAGAAGCGAAAAAGACATTATGCTTGATATGGAATTTTTTATGCGCTCAAAGGGGAGTGAAGGGGTTTCCTTTGATTTTATTGTTGTTTCGGGTAAAAATTCCTCGCTTCCACACGGTGTGCCAACCGATAAGCTGATTGAAAACGGTGATTTTCTCACAATGGATTTCGGCGCTGTTATTTCGGGTTATCATTCCGATATGACAAGAACGGTTGCCGTGGGCAATGTTACCGATGAGCAAATTAAGGTTTATAACACTGTTTTAAAAGCGCAAAACGAAGCGATTAAAGTCATTAAACCCGGCGTTGTTTGCAAGGATATTGACAAGGTGGCCCGTGATATTATTTATGGCGCGGGTTATGAAGGTTGCTTCGGTCACGGCCTTGGCCACAGCGTTGGTATAGAAATTCATGAGAATCCTAATTTTAATACCCGTTGTGATAAAATTCTAAAGCAGGGAACTATTATGACCGTTGAACCTGGTATTTATCTTGAAAATAAGTTTGGCGTGCGAATTGAGGATATGGTATATGTAACCTCCGATGGAATTTTGAATTTAACAAAAAGCAAAAAGGAATTAATTACACTTTAGCGCACTAACACAATTCATATTTTTCAATTGACATCGGCTTGTTTTTAATGTATAATATTATGTACTATAATTATATATAATTTTCTGACAAGATTTTTCGTAACCGAATGCAGGTCTTATTTGCACCGAAAATTATTTATTTTTTGTTAAAAATTTAAGGAGTGAAAAAATTGAATTCCAAAACAGCGCTGTACATTGTAAAGCGTATTTTGCTTGCAATTTTAACAGTTTTTCTTGTTATTACAATCACGTTTTTTGTAATGCATGCAGTTCCGGGCGGTCCGTTCACAAGTGAAAAGGCCGTGACCCCTGCCGTTCAGGAGGCTCTTGAAAAGAAATACGGTCTTGACAAACCTCTTTTCGAACAGTACATTACCTATCTCGGCGATGCTGTAACACTTGATTTTGGTCCTTCCATTAAAATGCGTGGCCGTGATGTAATTGACATTATCGGCGATGGTCTTAAAACCTCTGCAAAGCTTGGCCTTTTTGCCGCCGGTATTGCACTCGTTCTCGGTGTTGTGCTCGGCGCTGTTGCAGCGCTTAACCGAAATAAACTTATTGACCGCATCATTATGGTGTTCACAACCGCTTTCGTTTCAATGCCATCATTTATTATGGGTTCGCTGCTGCTGATACTGTTTTGTATAACGCTACAGTGGTTGCCCGCTAACGGAAGCACCTCGGCAGGTCTTATTTTGCCGATTATCACCCTTTCGCTTTCGCCCCTTTCAAACATTACACGTTTGACCCGTTCTTCAATGCTTGATGTTCTCGGCCAGGATTATATCAGAACGGCAAGGGCAAAGGGCGTTTCCAAGGTTAAGATAATTTTTGGCCACGCGCTAAAAAATGCTCTTATTCCTGTTATCACTTATTTCGGTCCTATGCTTGCCTACATCGTTACAGGCTCTCTTGTTGTTGAGCAGATTTTTGCAGTCCCCGGCATTGGTGATAAGTTTGTTAACTCAATTACCAATCGTGACTATCCTTTGATTATGGGAACC
>JAZSBX010000055.1:0-5941 GCA_045602605.1 Acutalibacteraceae bacterium | reverse complement strand
CGTGGCTTACGATTTCATAAGCGAGCTTCCAAACGGACTTGATACGGTTATAAACGAGCGTGGAAGCGGTTTATCTGAAGGTCAAATTCAGCGAATTGCCATCGCCCGAGCTCTGCTTTCAGAAAGTGAAATCATTCTCCTCGATGAATCCACCTCGGCTGTCGATGAAGAAACCGAGTCCCTGCTTGTTAAAAATTTAAAGGCAATAAAAGATAAAACCATTATTTTTATCACCCACCGCAGTTCTTCCCTTAAGGCTTGTGACCATATTTTAACGGTAGAAAATGGAAAAATCTCCAACACAAAATAATAAAAAACAGTCAACGGATTTTTCGTTGACTGTTTTTTTATTATTTCAAAAAGCGTGGGTTTTGAGAGTCAAAACTTTTTTATCACACACTTTAAATATTGTCTTTAATTACTCTACCTTTGTCTTTTATTACTTTAATATTGACTTTAATTATCTGTAAATATAATATAAAACTAAAATATCCTTGCTTTTTAAAGGAGGTAAAAATGAAATCGGATTTCGAAAAGAAAGTTTCATTAAACGGTCAGTGGACCCTGTTTTTTGAAGAAAACAGAAATTTAAAGCGTGATAATTTTACCTGCCTTAAGGAGCTTAAAAAGTCAGGACTCAAAAGCGTTTCGGCCACCGTTCCCGGCAATTTTGAAATTGACCTTGAAAAAGCAGGAATTATCGATGACATATTCTTTGGGAATAATCCTTTAGATGCCCAAAAAAGAGAAAACTACCACCTTTGGTATGCTAGAACTTTCACCGCTAATGATAAAAATTATAACCTTGTTTTTGACGGTATTGATACCTACGCCGATATTTATTTAAACGGAAAACTCCTCGGCACCTCTGATAATATGCTTATTCCCCACTCCTTTGATGCCGAACACTTACTTAAAAAGGGTGAAAATGAGCTTGTTGTTCACATTAAGCCCACCTTTCTGCTAGCCAGAGAGCGTGAGTTTGGTGCAGGCGTAATTCAGCACCAGGAGCACAATGCCGAAAGCTTAGTAGTGCGAAAAGCCGCCCATATGTACGGCTGGGATATTATGCCCCGCATTTTATCTGGTGGAATTTGGCTCCCTGTTAATTTGGTAGAGAAGCGAGAAGAATTTTTCACAGAGTGTTATCTAAGCTGTGTTAATTTTGAGAACGGCGTTGCCGCTTTGTGCCTTCATTATGGTGCTAAAATTACAGGGGATTTATCCCACGAATACCGCGTTAGAATAAGCGGCGTTTGTAAAGACCATTCTTTTGAACAGTCATACACCCTTTGGTACACCTCGGGAACGAGAAACTTTTCTGTTGATAACCCCTACCTTTGGTGGACCAAGGATTTAGGCGAACAAAATCTTTATGCGGTTAAGGTAGAACTAATTTTAGGCGATAAGGTTATTGACCGTATTTCCTTTGATTTTGGTTTCCGCATTTTCGGTCTTATGCGCAGCAGCCTTGCCGATGAAAACAACGAATTCTACTTTACCATTAATGGTGAGCGACTTTTTGTTCGCGGCACCAACTGGGTACCCCTTGATGCACTTCATTCGAGGGATGCTGAGAGGCTGCCGAAAGCCCTTGAATTATTGGGGGAATCGGGTTGTAATATGGTTCGTTGTTGGGGTGGTAACGTTTATGAAAGCGAAGCATTCTTTGATTACTGCGACAAAAACGGCATTGCCGTTTGGCAGGATTTCGCAATGGGCTGCGCCACCTATCCACTAACTCATCAAGTTATGGAAGATTTAGAAAAAGAGGCCACAGCCGTTATTAAAAAATACCGCCAGCACACAAGCCTTGCCCTTTGGGCGGGTGATAACGAATGCGATGAATGCGGTGCTTTTTGGACGGCGCACAGCCTTGACCCTAACCGAAACCTTTTAACAAGGCAGGTTCTCCCCTATGTTTTAAATCTTCACGACCCCGAAAGAATTTACCTGCCCAGCTCCCCTTACATTGATTCGGTTGCATTTAGCAGTGGCAAGGGAGATAACACCCCCGAAAAACACCTTTGGGGACCAAGAGATTATTTTAAAAGTGATTTTTATACAAAATCTAAGGCTAAATTTGCCAGCGAAATGGGTTATCACGGTTGCCCTGCCCCCGCTTCCATTGAAAAATTTATAGATAAAGACCATTTATGGCCCTATAAGGACAATCAGCAATGGCTCACCCACGCGACCTGTATGGAAAAGGGCTACGATGTTACCTATGCCTTCCGAATTCCTCTTATGGCAAGCCAAATTGGTGTTTTGTTTAAGGATGAGCCGGAAAACCTTGGCGACTTTGCAAAAATTAGTCAGGCAAGCCAGGCAGAGGCTATGAAATTCTTTGTTGAACGATTTAGAATGGGTAAAACCGATTGGCGCAGGACGGGTATTATTTGGTGGAATCTTCTAGATGGTTGGCCTCAGTTTTCTGATGCCGTAACCGATTATTATTTTGCTAAAAAGCTAGCTTTTTACACCATAAAGCGCTCTCAAAACCCTATTTGTCTTATGATGAGCGAGCCTGATAATAACGGCAAGCTCACCCTTATAGGTGCTAATGAAACAAGTAATAATATTACGCTTTCCTACACCGTTACCGAACTTAAAAGCGGAAATGCTGTGCTTTGCGGTGAAAAGGAGCTTCGCGCTAACAGCGCAGAGGAAATTTCATTAACCGATTACCTCGGCGATGAGCTTCACTTTTATTTAATTGAGTGGACCGCTGGCGGCGAAACTCACAAAAACTATTATTTAAGCGGAAAAGGCCCATTTAGCTTTAAAGAGTATTATGCCCTTATGAAATTAAGCGGAATGTGGCAAGCCGATACTTTGGAGTATTAAAAATGTTTCTTTTAGGCTTTGATATTGGCGGCACAAAATGCGCCGTTATGACCGCAGATTACGAAAACGGTCAAATCACCCTTCTTGATAAAAAGAAAATTGACACTGATAGGTCACTCACCCCTTACGAAATCATTGACCGTCTTATATGTCTTGCAGATGAAATTTGCGATAAAAAGCCCCAGGCTATCGGCATTTCCTGCGGCGGCCCCCTGGATTCAAAAAAAGGCGTGATTAAGAGTCCGCCTAATCTACCCGGCTGGGATAATATCCCTATTGTGGAAATGGTTAAAAGCCATTTTGGAGTTCCCGTGCATTTGCAAAACGATGCTAATGCCTGCGCCGTTGCCGAATGGAAATTCGGCGCGGGAAGGGGCAAAAACAACGTTGTGTTTTTAACCTTCGGCACAGGGCTTGGAGCAGGTCTTATTTTGGATGGCAGGCTTTATAGCGGCACAAACGACAATGCCGGTGAGGTAGGTCACGTAAGGCTTAGCAAAACGGGACCCGTGGGCTATGGTAAGGCAGGTTCATTTGAGGGCTTTTGCAGTGGCGGTGGCATTGCGCAGCTTGGCTTTACAATGGCCGTTGATGCTGTGAAAAACGGCCTTTACCCTGCTTATTATACCGAGGGAATGGCACCGAGTGAGGTTACAGCCAAAACCATTGCCGATGCAGCAAACGATGGAGATAAGACCGCCCTAGAGGTCTACCGCACCTGCGGGGAATATTTAGGAAAAGGTCTTTCGGTTATTATTGACATTTTAAATCCCGAGGTCATTGTTATCGGCAGTATTTTCGCCCGTTCGCAAAACCTTTTGTGGGACAGTGCCAAGGCCGTTATTGAAAGCGAAGCGCTACCGCTTTCAGCAAATGTTTGTAAGGTTTTGCCGGCGCTTCTCGGTGAACAAATTGGTGATTATGCGGCCATTGCCACCGCACTTTTGGAGGAATAAAAAATGCTTAAAACTTTAACAGAACGCTATCCCATTTTAGAGAATGCCAAAAACGATATTAAAACTGCGGCAGAAAAAATTATTTCCTGCTATGAAGACGGCGGGAAACTGATTCTTTGCGGAAACGGCGGAAGCAGCAGTGATTGCGACCACATTGTGGGTGAGCTTATGAAGGGCTTTTTAAAAATGAGGCCTTTAAGCGACACTAAAAAAGCGCAAATGAAGGCTGGCTGTCCCCTTTTAGAGGATGCGACCCTTGAAAAACTGCAAGGCGCCCTG
Organism: Acutalibacteraceae bacterium; assembly: GCA_045602605.1. Classification (GTDB taxonomy): domain Bacteria; phylum Bacillota; class Clostridia; order Oscillospirales; family Acutalibacteraceae; genus SIG587. The sequence goes on along the minus strand of JAZSBX010000055.1, from coordinate 1,859 downwards.
CCTGCAATTTCCCTGCCCAACATTTCGGGACTCAATTCTGCCTTTTGCAACGACATTGACCCCGAACTTATTTACGCTCAGTCGCTTATGTCCCTTGGAAATGAAGGCGACATTCTTTTAGCCCTTTCCACCTCGGGTAATTCCAAAAACGTTTTTGCCGCCGCAAAGGTTGCGAAGGGACTGGGACTTACCGTTATCGGTCTTACAGGGAAAACAGGCGGAAAACTAAAGGAAATCTCTGATATTTGCATCTGCGCACCTGAAACTGAAACCTTTAAAATTCAGGAACTGCACCTGCCGATTTACCATTTCCTTTGCGCCGAAACGGAAGCACATTTTTTTAAGAAATAATCCAAAAAAACAAAAAGCGAGAGTTTTAAAACTCTCGCTTTTATTTTTTTGTGCAAATTATTCAGCTAAAGCTGCTTCCTTTTTTGCTGCCTTGTTTTTTAAGATAAAGAACAGTACAAATGCTAAGATTGCAATAGCGAAAAGAATAATCATGCCTACCATCAAAATGTTCAAATAAATTGAAGCAGCGGCGCCAACTAAAATGTAAAGAGCCGAGTTTTCGATAAAGCCGGGGGTCATTGCAACCAGGGCATAAACAACTGTAAGCAGAATTGCTGCAATACCGATGTCGATACCAAGCCACAAGAATCCACCGAACTTCTCACGACGGCAAACGTAAAGAAGCACTGCAAGTAAAACACAAGCGCCGATTAAAATAGGTGTAACTATAGGATTAAGGAAAATGCGAAGTGCCAACACTATGTTGCCTTTTACAACCTTTGTAATCTCTTCAACGGTGGGAACAGCCTCAGAAATACCTTTTGCGTTTTCCTCAATAGCGCGCTCAAGTCTTGCCTTGATTACATCTTCTGTTGCAGTGAAAGTTTTAGACTGCTTTGCAATTACAAAAATCTCATCAAAGTTATCGGTGAGGATTTCCTTAACCTTTGCCTCGGTCAAATTATGTTCTGCAACGCCTTCGAGTAAGTATTTGCAAACATCCTGTGCATAAACAGTTACAATCTCTTGCACCGCATTGCTGTCTATCAAATCAATGATGGAAGCATCATTAAGTTCGAATTCTGATAAAGCACCATCAACAAGTGCTTGACAAGAAACAAACTCTTGGATTTTTCCCATATAATTTTCAACAGCGGTTCCGAATTCAGCATCATCAGCTATAACATCCTGTGCATCGCCTTCACCGGAGCCCTCTTGAACTTCGGCTTCGATAAGTGCCTTACCAACATTGGTAACAACCTTTACAACGTTTTCGGGCTTAACAAGTGCCGAAAGTGATGTGTAAACAGGAGTTACAGCGGCTAAAACAACCAACATAATGCTGATAAGGACTGCCAAAATAATCGTTACAACATTTGAAGCTTTAGATTTTGCCATAAAAATGTCCCCTTTATAATAAAATAAGTATAATTTAAGTATACACGATTTGGTAAATTTGTCAAGTTCATTTTTTTATCGCCTTGACTTTTGTATAAAAAAATAGTATTATGCAATATGAAAGAGGTGCTTTTATGCTAGAAAAGAACATCAGGCTCAGCAGCATTGAACAGGTTAAAGCCTTTGTTAATATTGCAATGTCAAAGGATTTTGAGGTTGACCTTTATTCAGGGAAATATATTGTTAACGGAAAATCCATTATGGGTATTTTTAGCATTGATTTAACAAAACCCATTAAAATGGTGGCTTCCTGTGATGCAAACGACCCCTTTTTGAGCGAAATTGAAGGTTTTATCTGCGAATAAAAAAATCTTTAAAAAACACTTGCTTTTTTGCCACAAAACATTTATAATATCCTGGTAGCGCAAAATAGCGTGGTACTAAATCGT
>JAZSBX010000054.1:0-4967 GCA_045602605.1 Acutalibacteraceae bacterium | reverse complement strand
AAAAGCCTACCCCGATTTCGACCTGCGCCACCGTGTTAAGGGCGGTCTTACGGGTTACGCTCAAATTTACGGTAAGTATAACACAAGCCCCGAGGACAAGCTTAATATGGATTTAATCTACATTGAGCAGTATTCTCTTTTGATGGATATTAAACTGATTTTAATGACGTTTAAGATTTTGTTCATGAAGGAGTCTACTGAGGGCTTTACAGAAAAAAACAACGTTGTTATGAAAAAAAGCAAAAAGGAAGTTGAGTCAAATGAAATTTAATGCAACACTCGTAGTTATGGCAGCAGGTATGGGCAGTCGCTTTGGCGGTCTTAAGCAAATTGAACCCGTTGGTCCTAAAGGCGAAGCGCTTTTGGACTTTTCGGTTTACGATGCAAAAAAAGCCGGCTTTACCAAGGTTGTTTTCGTAATCAAGCACGAAATTGAAAAAGATTTCAAGGAAATCGTTGGAAAGCGCGTTGAAAAGGTTTTACCCACCGAATATGTTTTCCAAGAGGTTAACGATTTACCCGAGGGCTTTACCTGTCCCGAAGACAGAACAAAGCCTTGGGGAACGGGTCAGGCTATTCTTGCTTGTAAAGATGTAGTTCACGAGCCTTTTGCAATTATCAACGCCGATGACTACTACGGTCAGAGCGCTTTTAAACAAATCTACGAACAGCTTAAAGCCGACAGCGAAAACTACTGCGTGGTTGGTTACCGCCTGGCCAACACTCTTACCGAAAACGGCACCGTTTCAAGAGGTGTTTGTGTTGTTGAAGACGGCTTCTTAAAGAAAATTGATGAGCGCACCAAGATTAAGGACTGCAAATACACCGAGGACGATGGTAAAACCTGGGTTGAAATGCCCGAGGATACCGTTGTTTCAATGAACTTCTGGGGTCTTAATCCTGATATTTTTGCTTTGCTCGAAAGAGAATTCAAGGCATTTCTCAAGGAAAACATCAACGTTCCCAAAAGCGAGTTTTATATTCCCATCGTTATCGGCGACCTTGTTAAAAACGGCGAAAAGGCTGTTAAGGTTTTAGTGGCTGAGGACAGATGGTACGGTGTTACATACAAGGAAGATAAGCCTGCCGTTGTAAAGGCCCTTGGCGACCTTGTGGCAAGCGGTGCTTACGAAAATTTATAATCACTTTTTTGCGGCAGGGTTTTTCCTGCCGCATTTTTTAACGGGTTTTATAATAAACTTTTTATTAAGGATGAAAAATTTGACTAAAAAATATTGTCAAAATTATTGACTTTAGCGCAGTAAAATGTTAAAATAGGTCATATTTTTTAAAAATTTAAATATTCCAAGGAGGAATTTGCAATGTTTAAGAGTGAATATTTAAACCGTGTTTACGAAAACGTAAGCGCACGCAATGCAGGCGAGCCTGAATTTTTACAGGCTGTAAGAGATGTTCTTGAGTCTTTAGAGCCCGTTATTGCGCAAAACCCCAAATTTGAAGAATGCGGCATCATTGAGCGTATGTGCGAGCCCGAGCGTATGATCAGCTTCCGTGTTTCCTGGGTTGATGACAACGGCAAGGTTCAGTGCAACCGCGGCTTCCGCGTTCAGTTTAACTCGGCTATCGGTCCTTACAAGGGCGGTCTTCGTTTCCACCCCAGCGTTAACGCTTCAATTATGAAGTTTTTAGGTTTTGAACAAACCTTTAAAAACAGCCTTACGGGTCTTCCCATGGGCGGCGGTAAGGGTGGCTCCGACTTTGACCCCAGAGGCCGTTCCAATGGTGAGATTATGCGCTTCTGCCAAAGCTTTATGACCGAACTTGCAAAGCACATCGGCGCTGATACTGACGTTCCCGCAGGTGATATCGGCGTAGGCGCAAGAGAAGTAGGTTACCTTTACGGTCAGTACAAGCGCCTTCGCAACGAATTTACGGGCGTTTTAACAGGTAAGGGCCGTGCCTACGGCGGTTCTCTCATTCGCCCTGAAGCAACAGGCTTCGGCGCAGTTTACTACACCGCTGAAGTTTTAAAAACAGCAGGTGAAGACATTAAGGGCAAGACCTTTGCAGTTTCGGGCTTCGGTAATGTTGCCTGGGGCACCGTTAAAAAGGTTACCGAACTTGGCGGTAAGGTTGTTACCATTTCGGGCCCTGACGGTTATGTTTACGATAAAGACGGTATTGCCACCGAGGAAAAGATTAACTATCTCCTTGAAATGCGCGCTTCGGGCCGTGACAAGGTTAAGGATTATGCCGATAAGTTCGGCGCCGAGTATTTTGAAGGCAAGCGCCCCTGGGAGCAGAAGGTTGACGTTGTTATGCCCTGCGCAACCCAGAACGAGGTTGGTATAGAGGATGCTAAAAACATCGTTGCCAACGGCGTTAAGTATTACATAGAGGTTGCTAATATGCCCACCACCGATGAGGCAGTTGCATATCTGCGTGAAAACAAGGTTCTCATTGCCCCCTCAAAGGCAGTTAATGCAGGCGGCGTTGCAGTTTCGGGAGTTGAAATGAGCCAGAACTCAATGCGCTATTCCTGGACTGCCGAAGAGGTTGATGCAAAGCTTCACCAGATTATGGCCGATATCTACAAGAACTCCTACGAAGCCGCCAAGAAATACGGTATGGAGGGTGACCTTGTTGCAGGCGCCAACATTGCAGGCTTTGAAAAGGTTGCAGAGGCAATGATTGCTCAGGGTATTGCTTACTAATAGTTATTAAACACAAAAACACCGAACGTTTGAGCGTTCGGTGTTTTTTATTTGCTTTGAATTTTTTTGGCAAGAAAAGGCGCTTATTTACAAATGATTTGGCCGATACTTCCCTTGGCGGTGGAGGGCATATCATCAAACAAACGGTCAAAAACAATTTCTCTGACGTAGGGTGTAACGTCTGATACTTTCTCGCCGTTTACCGTTATATTCTCAAAATAAATTTTTTCGGTGTGGGATGAGAAATAAGGGTCAAAAATCTGAAGGTCACCGCGCCTTGCCGACTTTGGTCCTATGCACACAAGATAGGAGTAGGGATATTTGTCACGGTGCAGAATAAGGTCAATGTTTTTAAAATACATATTTTTTGCATTAAGCCCAAGTTCAAAAGCGGCAATGCTTCCTGCAACGGGGTCGCTTTCGGTATATTCCTTAAAAAGGTCTATAGGACTATTTAAATCCACCTTTATATCCTCAAAAATAATGTTGTTACCGCTTCCTACCGAAACCTTTTCGGGCGTTTCACCCACGTGGTAGGCAGGGGTCTGGCAATAGAGCTTAAAGGTGCTGATATTTTCAATTCTTCTGAAAATAGCATCCTCAATCGAGCAGTCGATTTCACTTCCATCGGCATAGGTATAAACACCGGGCTGAATTCTGGCGCCGAAACCGCCGCGGGTCAGGGAAACGTCTTCGCAGATAACGGTCTTGGCAGGGCCGAAGTTTACCGAGGAGTTTTGCCAGTCAAACATATTAAATGCCACAAGGTCATCTCCAACCTCGCCGCGAATGTTTTTAACGAATACCTTTTCAACGTTTCCGTTTATGTGAAGTCCATCGGCAAAGCAGGTGTCAAAAAATATGTTTTCTATGTGGAGATTGGTTATGTCGCCGCACTGAACGGCAAAGCCCGAGCAGTTTTTGAAGGTTATGTTCTTTAATGTAAGGTGGTTTATATTGTCAAAGAAAAACAGGGTGGAAACACCGAAAAAGCTACGCTTCTCATCATACATTCCGCTTTGTCCGTAACCTAGGCGAACCGACTGACAATCCACCCATATACCGCCCTCAATGGTGATATTGGTATCTTTGGCAAGGGCCTGAATAGGCGCGTGTGTTCCGTTAAGGGTGTGTTTGTTGCGGAACATAATGGTTTTGGTTCCGTCAGCCAGGCGAATCACCGCATTTTTATCGGCAATTATACGGCGGTTTGGGGGGATAACTACCGTTCTGTCAATAAGGTAAGGCGTATCCTTTTCGGGTATTAAGACTATCTCGTGTTCAAAAAGAGCCGTCTCTAACGCCTCGGTCCATATATCGCCGTTTGGAGTGTAGTCCGTGAGTTTAACTTTATCGGTAAGGGCGGCGCCGAGTTTCTCATTTTCTTTTACCATTTCGGCAAGGGTTGATTCTATTTTTTTCTTGATGTTCTCCATAATAACCTCCAAAGGTATATAAGACCAATAAACTTTACGCTGATTGTAACATAGCGCACCACCTCCTGTCAAGAAGGCGGCAATCAAACAATATTGTGTCTATTCAGTACACAAGAAATTAGCCTTTGCCCTTGACTAAAACACAAAATATGGTGTATAATGATTATAATTATGAATTTAATTTAAGGAGTAGGTGTAATGCCGAAAAAGACTGCTGAATATACAAACGAAAGCATTGAGAAATTAGAGGGTCCCGACAGGGTGCGAAAGCGCCCGGGGGTTATTTTCGGTTCTGACGGAATTGACGGTTGCTCTCACTCGGTTTTTGAAATTGTTTCAAACTCCATTGATGAGGCAAGGGAAGGTTACGGTAATAAGATTATTGTAACTAAATATTCCGATAATTCCTACGAGGTTCAGGACTTCGCCCGCGGTGCACCTGTTGACTTTAATACAAAGCAAAACTGCTATAACTGGGAACTGCTTTTCTGCGAGCTTTATGCAGGCGGTAAGTATAATAAAAACGGCGGCTCAAACTATGAATATTCCATTGGTCTAAACGGCCTCGGCCTTTGCGCCACGCAGTTTGCCAGCGAATATATGGATGTTGAGATTAAGCGTGACGGCTTTAAATATAATTTGCACTTTGAAAAGGGTCATAATATAGGCGGTCTTAAAAAGGAGCCTTATTCCGGTCGGGATACCGGTACTAAAACCCGCTGGAAGCCCGACCTTAATGTATTTACCGATATCGATATTCCGGTTGAATACTTTATAGATACCTTAAAGCGTCAGGCTATTGTAAACGACGGACTGTTGTTCCAATTCCGCGAACAGCAGGGAGCAAGATTTATTT
>JAZSBX010000053.1:0-2311 GCA_045602605.1 Acutalibacteraceae bacterium | reverse complement strand
AAGCCCTCTGTAAGGCGCAAGAAGAAGTCGGAAGCCGCCCGTAAGCGCAAGTTCCGCTAGGAAATTACTTATTTTAAAAAAGTGGCTGCACATGTGTTTTATGTGCAGCCTATTTTTTATTTGTGAGGTAAAAACCTTGTTTAAACCAAAATTTAAATTTCATAGAGTGACCGATATTTCTCTTGGCTTTTTGAAAGAGAACAATATTCACGCTATTCTGCTGGATATCGACAACACCCTTTCCACCCATCACGGCAATAAGCTTATCGATGGCCTTGAAGCGTGGCTTAAGGAAATGAAAAACGGCGGCATAACGCTGCTTGTTATCTCCAACGGTAAAGAAAAAAGAGTAAAACCGTTTTGCGAGAAAATCGGTCTTCCTTATATAAGCCTTGCTTTAAAGCCTTTACCTTTCGGCTTTTTAAGGGCAATAAAAAAGGTTAAACTAAAAAAGGGAAAAATTGCAGTTGTTGGCGACCAGATTTTCACCGACAGCCTTGGCGGAAATTTAGTTGGCATTAAAACAATTCTCACCGACCCAATTCTTCCCGAAAACGGTTTTTCCTTTAAAATCCGCCGAAGGCTTGAAAAGAAACTGCTTGAAAAATATAAATTCTGAAGGAGCGTGAAAAAATGTCTGCAAGATTCGGCCCTGCAGGGAATTCAATTTCCTTCGCCGAGATGGGCTATAAACACAGTTTGCAGGTTCCTGAATACATTGTTAAAATGGAGCTTAACGCCTTTGAATATCAGTGTGGCAGAGGTGTTAACATTGGTCTTGATAAGGCCGCGGCTCTCGGTAAACTTGCAAGGGAAAAGGATATTGCTTTGTCCCTTCACGCCCCTTATTACATTTCAATGTCCTCGGTTGAGGAGGAAAAGCGCCTTAATTCAATTAAGTACATTTTGGATAGCGCCGCCGCAGTTAATGCAATGGGCGGCAACCGCATTGTGGTTCACACAGGCTCCTGTGGTAAAATCAGCCGTGACTATGCTTTAGAGCTTGCCTGTGATACAATGAAAAAGGCCATTTCGGCGCTTGATGAAAAGGGACTCGGTAATGTTCACATTTGCCCCGAAACAATGGGCAAAATAAATCAGCTCGGTGATTTGAACGAGGTTTTAACCCTTTGTGAGCTTGATGAACGTCTTATTCCTTGCATTGATTTTGGTCACCTGAACGCCCGCACGGGAGGAAGCCTAAAGGATTTTTCCGATTTCGAAAAGATTTTTTCGGAAATTGAAAACCGCTTGGGCTATGACAGGCTTAAAACCTTCCACTCTCATTTTTCAAAAATTGAGTACACGGTGGGTGGGGAGAAAAAGCACCTTACCTTTGAGGACAATGTTTTCGGACCCGATTTTGAACCCGTTGTTGAACTGATTTTAAAGAAAAACTGTTCACCTACGATAATTTGCGAATCCGATGGCACACAGGCCGAGGATGCGCGCCAAATGAAGAAGTATTATGAAAGGCTGTGTAATAAAAATGACTAATTCAAAAATTCTTGTAATTAACGGTCCTAATCTTAATATGCTGGGTCTTCGCGAGCCCACAATTTACGGCAGTAAGACGTTAAGCGACATCAATTCCAACATTCAAAGCTATGCCAGCGCTATGAAGCTTACCTGCGATTTCTTTCAGTCAAACTGCGAAGGCGAGATAATTGATAAAATTCAAAGCGTGCAAATGGGTTACGCAGGATGTATTATTAATGCAGGAGCCTACACACACTATAGTTATGCAATAAGAGATGCCATTGCTTCGGTTGACAAGCCTTTTATTGAGGTGCATATGTCAAACGTTCATTCCCGTGAGGAGTTCAGACACACTTCGGTTATAAGCCCCGTTTGCAAGGGCGTTATTGCAGGCTTCGGCGCATCAAGTTATCTCCTGGCAGTCAGCGCAATGCGTGATTTAATCAAACTTTAACTATTGACAAAGTTATTTAAATATTTTATAATTTATAGGTAATATTTTGCAGTAAACAGTGTTTGCTGCGCAGGCTTAAAAATTTGGAGGAATTAAATTATGGTAAGTGCTGGCGATTTTAGAAATGGTGTAACCTTCGAAATGGAAGGTAAGGTTTACCAGATTATTGAATTTCAACACGTTAAACCGGGTAAAGGCGCAGCATTCGTTCGCGCTAAAATCCGTAATGTAATCGAAGGTACCGTTCTTGAGCGCACCTTCAACCCCAATGAAAAATATCCCACTGCTTTTGTTGAGAGAAAGGATATGGAGTATTCCTATAACGATGAGGGTCTTTACTATTTTATGGACCCCGAATCCTACGAGCTTATTCCCGTT
>JAZSBX010000052.1:0-3119 GCA_045602605.1 Acutalibacteraceae bacterium | reverse complement strand
TAACACAGGTGGGTGCCTTTAGTGCGGTTTCGCGCTCCCTTCTTCCGAACTCGGCACAGCCGCGGGAGGTCTGCAAACCCGCCGCACGAAATCAGGCTCCCTAAAAATAGCTTGTAGGGTTATAATAGACCGCGGTCCGCGAACAAGGCAGGATTTTTTCTTTATTGCTCATCTATTTCGAATTTGTCAGCCAGACGGTCAACAAAGGCATCGGCAATGGTGTCATACTCATCGTCATCCTCAATCTCGCTGAAAAATTCCTCGCCGTTTTCCTCGTCTACCTTAACGATTACAAGCTCGCCTGAATCGTCAAGAAGTTTTTGAGGGTCATCAAAAACGGGAAGCAGGGCAAGATAGCGACCAAGGTCGCACTCAATGGCATCAAGCACCTCAAAGGTGTATTCCTTTCCCTCATCATCAGATAAAGTTACGATATCGGGATTATATTCTTCGCTCATTTATTTTTACCTCCGCATAAAGCAATTATTCTACCTTTATTTTATCCGTTTTAGCGTGATTAGTCAACGGGTAAAATCATTTTTAATAAACCCATTGAAAAATTTTTTATTTATGGTAAAATAATGTTGTAAAAGACATTTTAAAGGAGAAAAGCAAAATGAAACCCGTTTTAGTTGAAATTTCTGCACGCCATGTGCATGTTAGCCGTGAGGACCTTGATATCCTTTTTGGTAAGGGCTATGAATTAACCCCCAAAAAAGACCTTTCCCAGCCCGGTCAGTTTGCCTGTGAGGAGCGCGTTAAGGTTGTTGGCACAAAGAAGGAACTCCCCGGCGTTTCCATTCTCGGTCCCTGCCGCAAGGCAACCCAGGTTGAGCTTTCTTTAACCGATGCCCGTTCCATCGGCGTTTCGGCCCCCATTCGTGAATCGGGCGATGTTGAAGGCAGCGGTACCTGCAAGCTTGTTGGCCCCTGCGGTGAGGTTGAAATCCCCTGCGGTGTTATCGCGGCAAAGCGCCACATTCATATGACCACAGCCGATGCCGAAAAATACGGTATTACCGACTGCCAAATCGTTAAGGTTAAAATCCCCACCGAAGGCAGAGCCCTTATTTTTGATGATGTTGTAGCTAGGGTCAGCGATTCCTACGCTCTTGCAATGCATCTTGACACCGATGAAGCAAATGCTGCAGGTATTGGAGGCAGCTGCACAGGTGAAATTCTTGACTAATAAAGGTTTCGGTCTTTACCTACATATTCCTTTTTGTAAGGCAAAATGCCGCTACTGTGATTTTTACAGTTTGTCGGGCGACCCTCTTAAAAAGGAACTTTACAAAAATGCACTTTTAAAAGAAATTAAAAAATGGGGCGAAAAAATTTTTCGCCCCATTAGTTCCGTTTATATCGGCGGCGGCACACCCTCTGCCCTGCCTGCCGATTTTCTTTGTGAAATTTTAAACTGCATTAAAGAAAATTTTTCGGTTTTAAGTGATGCCGAAATAACGGTTGAGGTCAACCCCCAAAGCGCATCCTTACCCCTTTTTGAAGCCCTTGTAAAAGCAGGAGTCAACCGCCTCTCCATTGGAGTTCAAAGCGGTAACGACAGCGAGCTTAAAGCCCTCGGCCGCCTGCATAATAGGAAAACCGCCGAGGAAACCTTTTTTAATGCCCGTAAAGCAGGCTTTAAAAACATTTCCCTTGATTTAATGCTTTCTCTGCCCGATTCAAACACACGAACCCTTAAAAACACCCTTGATTTTTTCATCTCCCTTTCCCCCGAACATATCTCGGCCTACATTTTAAAAATCGAGGAAAACACACCCCTGTTTAAAATTAAAGACACCCTTAATCTCCCCGATGAAAATGAAATTTCACAGCAGTATCTTTTTGTCTGCAAAACCCTTAAAAAGGCAGGTTACAGCCATTATGAAATTTCAAACTTCGCCAAAGAAAACAGGTTTTCACGCCACAACGTTAACTATTGGCGGTGCGGGGAATATTTAGGGTTGGGCCCTGCCGCCCACTCCTTTTTAGATGGCAAGCGGTTTTTCTACCCTGCCGATATTATGAAATTCATCACCTGCCCCGAAACGGTTTTCGATAGTGAGGGTGGAGATATTAACGAATTTATAATGCTTAATTTGCGCCTTAAAGAAGGGCTCAGTTTAGGTGAACTTAAAAATGAATATAACGTGGTGCCAAGCGCCGCTTTTATGAATAAAATAAAACTTTTTGAGAAAAACGGGCTTTGCACCTTAAAAAACAACACTGTGAGCCTTACGGATGAAGGTATGCTCGTTTCAAACGAAATCATTGCCCAGTTGGAGGAAAGCTTATGATAACCTATAAAATTCATTTAATCCGCCACGGAATTACCGATGGTAATATGCAGGGCAGATATATCGGTGTAACCGACCTGCCCCTATCTCCCGATGGTGTAAACGAGCTTTTAGAGCTTAAAGGGCTGATAGAGTACCCCAATGTCAAAAAGGTTTACACCTCACCCCTGCTTCGCGCAAGGCAGAGCGCCAACATTATTTTCGGCGACACCGAGCAGGCCGTGGTTGAGAATTTAAAGGAATTCAATTTCGGCATTTTCGAAAATAAAACCGCCGCAGAGCTTGAAAACACCCCCGAATATAAGGACTTTATTTCGGGCAAAATTTCCGCTCCACCAGAGGGTGAGGACAATGCCGAATTCACAAAGCGCATTTGTTTAGGACTAAACGAAATGGTTAACGATATGATGAAAAATAATATCACAAACGCCGCCGCTGTTATGCACGGCGGAGCCATTATGATGCTTCTTGCCGCCGCAGGCCTTCCGAGAAAACACCCTGCAGAGTGGACAAGCGATGCAGGCAGAGGCTACACCATTATGATAACCCCTTCCCTTTACCACCGAACAGGCGCCGTTGAGGTTATTGATATTATTTAAAATAAAAAACACCTAAAAAATAAACCCCGTGGTAAAAACCACGGGGTTTTCTTTTGTAATAAATTCTCTCGACTAACGTTTTGAGAACTGAGGTGCTCTACGTGCGCCTTTAAGACCGTATTTCTTACGCTCTTTCATTCTGGGGTCACGAGTGAGAAGACCTGCTTTTTTGAGTGCAGGGCGAAGCTCTTCGTTAAACTGAAGAAGCGCGCGTGCAATACCG
>JAZSBX010000051.1:0-16147 GCA_045602605.1 Acutalibacteraceae bacterium | reverse complement strand
ACAATTCTCGTTTCAACGCCAAAACTTCTAAGTGTTTCAACAAGGTGGTTTGCGGTGGCATCCAAATCCTCACGGGTAAGGCTGGAGCCTGCGCCTGAATTTGCCTTAAGGAGTGACACGGGAGGATATTTATAGCCCGTGTCCTCGGTTATTGCAATACCGCTTGAAATTTCCTTTTCCACGCCTTGAATTTCCTTTTTGGTTTCATCGGCGGTGAGTTTAATCTTTTCCTCATTCTTTGCGGTGTCAAGGGCATCTTTAAGTTTTTTATCGGGTTGAGCCTTGTCGTTGTCCTCAGGCTCATCGTTATAAATTTCAACAAGGCGCTTTTGCTTTTCGTTTATTGCCTCCTGGGACTCTACGGGGCGCCTTATAGGCTCATCGTCAATGGGAATGTCAACGTTAACCTTTTTCTTCGTTCCCTCCGCCTTTTGTCTTTCGGCAAAGTTGCTCTCTACCTGCTCAACGGTTTTCTTAATGGGCCTTTCAATGTTCCTAAACAGTGCGATAAGGGTGGTGCCTGTTATCATCATAAGGAATACGAAAAGAAGCAGAATAATGGTTATAATCGCGCCAGTTTTACCAAAGGCATAGGAAATGGGATAGCCAATGAGAGCGCCGAGCCAACCGCCGCTTTGAAGCCTTGCGCCACCTACGTAGGAGTTCCACAAATGCTCGCCAAAGGCAATAATCTCGCCCTTTGGGGTGGAAAAAATATCGATTGCGGCGCCAACCAAAATAACGAAAATGCTGGTTTCCACCATTTTTGCAGTAACGGTGGAACGGAATTTATCCATTGCGCAAAGCACCGCGACAACACCCAGCAAAATCGGGTAAAAATAAGCGGTTACGCCAAAAATACCAAGGAAAAATTTATGTAAAAGGTTCCAGACGTTTTCGCCCGGAAGGATAACGATTGCCGCAACAAAAATAGCAACGGCAAACCAAATTACCGATAAAAGCTGCTTGTTGGCAGATGAAGCCTTGCGGCTTGTTGTTTCTGCCGCCTGCTTCTTCGGCCTGCCTCTCTTTTTAGCTGCCATAAAAATCAGTCCCCCTGTTTTTCTTTTTCATCATCAATTAAAGCGTAAAGACAGCCGAGCACCTGGCTTAAATTCCCGATTTCATCGATTAAGCCCTCTCTTACAGCCGCCTTACCATCAAGCACGGTGCCAACATCGGTTATCAGCTCACCCGTGTTCATCATAAGCTCTTTAAAACGGTCGGCCGTTATCATTGAGTTTTTAACAACAAATTTCGTAATGCGCTCCTGCATTTTTTCAAAATGATGCATAAGCTGTGGCACGCCGATAACCAGCCCACTCATTCTAACGGGATGCACCGTCATCGTGGCAGAGGGCGCAATGAATGAGCGTTTTGCCGAAACAGCCAAGGGCACGCCAATGGAATGTCCGCCGCCCAAAACAAATGAAACGGTGGGCTTTTTCATTCCCGAAATCAGTTCTGCTATTGCAAGCCCCGCCTCAACATCACCGCCAACAGTGTTTAAGATTATAAGGAGCCCCTCAATTTCCTTGTCCTCCTCAATGGAAACAAGAAGTGGCAAAACGTGCTCGTATTTTGTGGTTTTACTGCCCTGCGGAAGCAGAGAATGGCCCTCAATTTCACCAATGATGGTAAGGCAAAATATCTTATGCTTTCCATCCTTTGTGGTAATGCTGCCAAGCTCTTTTATTGAGGAATTGTCCATTTCCTCGTTTGAGGTGTTCTCCTGCCCCTCTGCGCTGCTGTTTAAAAAGGTTATATCTGACATAATATCTGCACCTACAACTTAAAATTCATTTTAAGTTATTATTTGATGCAAATATATAATATTATACTATCTAATTAAAAATTTTTCAAGAGGATATGTTACATATTAAAAACGGCACACGCCGTTGGCGTATGCCGTTATGGTCAGGCCTGTGTGTCAAGACCTAAACTTACAAAAAGCGCTTTGTCCACCCTATCCATCGAATTGCTGTCGAGGGTTCCCATTTTTTCTTTGAGCCTTTTTTTATCAATGGTGCGAACCTGTTCAAGAAGCACAATGGAATCCTTTTGGAGGCCGCAAAGGCAGGCATCCACACTAATGTGGGTGGGAAGCTTGGTTTTATCGTGCTGACTTGTTATTGCGGCGGCAATAACGGTGGGGCTGTACCTGTTGCCAACATCGTTTTGAACGATAAGCACAGGCCTTATTCCACCCTGCTCCGAGCCCACAACGGGGCTTAAATCAGCATAATATATATCTCCGCGCTTGACTATCATTAGCTTTCACACTCCGAAATATTAGGTAATAATATTTTTAACCGCAATGAAAGGTTTTAAACAGTTATTACGGGATTTTTTTATTACATAATATGTGGGTTGTTTTTTGGTGTGAAAGGCCTATATTCCGCCGTTTTTGATTTTTAAAGGTTTATTCCTCTTCTGTCTCTGTTTCGGCCTCGTTTTCACTTGTATCGGGCTGATTTTCATTTTCGGCTAAAGTTTCGCCCTCATCGGTTGTGTCAAGTTCGGCTTCCTTTACAAAAAGAGGCTCGTCATCTTCGAAATCATCATCAAAATCATCATAATATCTTCTGCGCGCGGCCCATATAATGATTATTGCAATTATTGCGGCAAGGCAAACTGCAGCGCAAACCATAACCACAATGGCATCGGTGGTTATCTCACCCTGCGCAAAACCGTCTGGGGTAGTAGAGGTGGTGTTCCCGCCGCGGTTTTCATCAATATAACGCTGAAGGGTGTTTTCTTTACTGTCGTAGCGATAAAATTCCTTTTCGCCCTCGCTGTTTACAGCGCAAACAATGGCGAAATCGGAAAGGGCATCATCCTTGTAAACGTAGGCCTCAACCTCCTGCTGACCTATTATAATTGTGGAAAGGTTAAAGACGTTTTCAGTGTCAATTAAAAGCTGGTCACAGGCAATGGAAGTAACAGGGATAACGGTGTACCTGTTTCCGCTGTCAACAAAGCAGGGCAGGTTAAAGGTGCCCGTGGCGGAATTATACATATAAAGCGCGCCGCTTCCCTCTTCATTTAAAAGGTACAAAATAACGGTTTTCTCATCCCTGCTTAAAAATGCAGGAACGTGAACCGAATTAAAGGTGTATTCCCCTTTTGTGAAGCCTACTACATTTACATCATCGGGAATGATTTCGGCCACCGTCATTTTATTTCCGTCAACAACGGTTTCAAGCTTATTCTCCTCAGGATCAGAAACAGTTGAAGAAGTGTCAGCCGAGCTCGTTGAGGAGGTTGTATCCTGAGGGAGCCTTGTAACGGTTACATTGTATTTCCTTACCGAGCCGTTTTCGGCAGTAACATAAACGGTGCGAACGGTGGTGCCCACCTTTATATTAGGGCCGTTATCTCCCGTTGAGTAGGAAACCTTTGCGCCCGAATGATTTGCATATCCGTCAATGCTGAAATACTCAACGCTGTAAGGCACCGTAACCTTATATTCGGTTACGTTCTTTGAAAAAGCAGGAGACAAAGTACCTGCGCCTATTTTAAGGCTTTTAAGGGTGTTATCATCAGATTTTGTAGGGGCGGTGATGGAAATGCTTTTTGTGGTTGAGCTGACCTCAAAATCATCAGTTATAATGTCTCTTACTGTTATATTTGTGTTACCAGCCTTCAAAGTTTTAAAGGTTATTGTGCAGGTAAGTTGCTTAGTTCCTACGCCACCCTTTGTGCTGCTTATCGGCACAGCACCCGCAGCACTAGTAATGCCTTCACTTGTAGTTACAAGTTGTAAATACGATATATCATAATCGACAATTGCATCGAACGCTCCGAAAAAGTTTATATTTGAAGGCGCAGTAACGGTAACACTAACCGTTATTTGATTATTTGGATTAAGTGTTCCTGATACACCTACGGATACGTTTCCCGCTGCGGCACTTGTAGAAAAAGCAAATACGCTAACTAATAAAGACAAACACAAAGTCAATGATATGAATATTTTTTTCATTACCTTTCCCCCCTACTGCTCTATTGAAGAAATTTTTAAAATATGCTTTTGAATTCTTGAAATATCAATAGAATTTGATTTTGTATCACGGCTGACGTCACTTGCCTTAAGATAACAACCACTTAAGGTGCTTAACTTTAAAATGTGCTTTTGAATTCTTGAAATATCAATGGAATTTATTTTTCCGTCTCCATTTGTGTCACCGTAAATAACGATTTTATAGGAAAGTTTTTCCTTTCCGTTACTATCGTAAATTTTAACCACGTTACCCGTGCCTATAATTCCGCTTGCCTTCTCGCTGCCGTCTGCATTAAATAATTTAGCGGTGCCGTTTTTAACCTTTAGTTTTTCAAGAAAATCCTCTGTCGCCGTGTTAAGGTCAACGCCTGTTATAAACTCACCGACACTATATTCCGCGGTTTCAATTGTTGGGCCCATAGGAATATTACCTTCACTGTCTTTGCGGGTTATAATAACCTTGTAGGTGCGCTTTTGTCCGCTTGAAGCCGTTACCTCAACGTTAAACCTGTTAATACCCACGGCTAAAGCAACCTGGCCGAGCCCTTTTACAGTGGCATCTTTACAGCTCTTTTGAGCCTCAATCGTAGCGGTGGAAACGCTGTAATCCACAATAAGCTCGTATTCATTTGTCCACCTTAAAAAAGCGGTGGTGAAAGAATGTCCTTTAACGCTTAAACTACTTAAATAGTTATCGTTGTTGCCCGTTTCCGAAGGCGCCGGAGCTATTGTTTTGGGCATATTTTTATAAACAGGAATGCTGAATACAAACTCTGTGTTAATAGCTGCTTCATAACCTGAACGAAGTATACTTCCTTCGTTATAAGAAGCCATGATATCAGTATAATAACGTGTAATATAAGAATCGGTTGAAAAGTAATCAAACCTCTTATAATAAAGGGTGGGTTGTCCACCGTTTACATATTTTTCACCGTACCACTTTGCACCACCTATAATAGCCTTCGCCCTTGTGTTCCAGGGGCGCATGTAGGAAGAGCCGCCTTTGGCATAGATAAGACCGTTGGTGACAGCATCTCTGCCGCTATGGGCATAAGCGCTGATATTATAAAAATTGTAATAACCTTTATAACCTGGAATATTTCCCGAAATACTGCCGCCAGTACCGTTGACATCCTGCTCATTAATTATCATTGCAGCCAAAACGTAGGGGCTGACACACGACTGTTTTGCCGCCTCCATAATGACATCACAGTATGTAGCATAGGTGCTTTCGGGAAAATTATTGGCCAAAAAACTGTCTGAAACAAGTTTTTTTAAACCTTCTTTGTTTTGCTTTGTGGAATCATAGGTTTGATTTAAAAATTGAAAAATTGCAGTAGAATTAAGAGAATTTCTTGGGTCAAGATAATAAGCAACAACACTCTTATGCGCAGTAACCCAGCCGCCGCTATCAAAAACAACATATTCGCCGGTTTCCCAGTTATATGCACCGTACTCCATTGATTTAAGGGCATCGGGCTGACTGTTCTCAATAAGGCTTGTTCCTACTTTGCTTTCGATAGAAAGAGCATTATCCCAGGTATAATTAAGATGGTCGGCTTCAAACACCCAATTAGGATAGTTTTCGTGAAGTTCACGAAGCATGGGCTTGTAACTTTCGGGGAAACCCTGAGCGGTTAAATAAGCTTCAAAATCAGCATCAGGAGTGTAAACCACCAAAGGTGTTATAAACTTTGCGGCAACATAACCACCTTCAAGAGAGGGGTTGGTTTCAACCGAGATTTTGTACCAAATAGGATAGTTTGCATCGTTTGTTGTGACTTTTTCAAGGATTTTCACCTTGTTTCCCAGATAAAGTTTTCCCTTTTCCGCGGCAGAAGCCGATGCAGAGGCTCTGACATAAAGCCAATCGGAAACGTTAACCGTGCCGTATTCGGGGGTATCAGCCGCTAAAGCGGGAATATAAACAAAACAGGATGCGGCTATTAAAATTAAGCATAAAGCAAGGCAGTGTATCTTTTTTGCTAAATTCATTGTCGGCTCCTTTTGTATTTTTTCCAATAATATATTATACTTTTTTTAACGAAAATTGTCAATATAAAGCGCTTTAATATAACGCGGCAAATTTTGCATTTTTCTCTCTTGAAAATTTTACAAAAACTTTATGCTTTGTTCACTTGACAAGCCGTCTTTTTATATGGTAAAATGTGGTTGTTGTATGAGGGAGTAGCAAACGCCCACGCGTAGATTAAGTCAACACTCGGGTTTAACCTTGGCTTATCCTTATTGCGAGACTCATGTGTATTTAAAAATTCTATGCATGGGAACCTTAAAATAACAAAATAATTTATTTGTATTTAATTCCCAAGTGTAGTAAAAACTATGCTTGGGATTTATTTTTTAAGAGAAAGGAATTTTTCAAATGGCATTTTACAGCGATGACCTAAAAAGCGTCATCAAAACCTTTGACAGCGATGAGACCGTTGGCCTTTCAACCGCGCAGGTTGAGGCACAGCGCCGCATTCACGGACTGAACAAGTTAAAGGAAAAGAAAAAGAAGACAATGCTTGCCCGCTTTTTTGAGCAGTTTAAGGATGTTATGATTCTTATCCTCATTGCGGCGGCCGTTGTCTCCTTCACTATTGCCTGTGTTGAACAAAAACCCAAAGAGTTTTTTGAGCCTGCCCTCATTCTCCTCATTGTTATTGTCAATGCGGTTATGGGTGTTATGCAGGAAAGCAAGGCCGAAAAGGCGCTTGATGCGCTTAAAAGCCTTTCGGCGCCCCACGCAAGGGTTATAAGAAACGGCGAGGAAAAGATTATCGATGCCGCCGACCTTGTTCCGGGCGACATTATCAAACTTGAAGCCGGTGACTTTATTCCTGCCGATGCCCGTCTTATTAAAAGCGCCAGCTTAAAAAGTGAGGAATCCGCACTTACGGGTGAATCGGTGCCATCGGAAAAGGATGCATTAGAGCCTGTTAAAGAGGGCGCGCCGCTGGGTGACCGTTCTAATATGGTCTTTTCGGGTTGCTCTGTTACTTACGGCACCGCAACCGCCATTGTCGTTGCCACCGGTATGGACACCGAAATGGGCAAAATTGCAAACCTGCTTGATGATGAAGAGGATGGCGAAACACCCCTGCAGAAAAAGCTTGCTCAGCTGGGTAAATATTTAGGTATTATGGCTCTTGTCGCCTGCGCAATTATTTTTGTCATAGGACTTTTAAATAATCTTGACCCCATGCATATCTTTATGATTGCCGTATCTTTGGCGGTTTCCGCCATTCCCGAGGGTCTGCCCGTTATCGTTACCATTGTTCTTTCCATAGGCGTTCAGAGAATGGCAAAGCGCAACGCGCTGATTCGCCGCCTTCCTGCCGTTGAAACACTTGGCAGCGCCTCTATTATTTGCTCTGATAAAACAGGCACCCTCACCCAAAACAGAATGACCCTTGTTAAAGCCTATGCCGATGGCGAGGCTGACAGTGAGGATATCACCGATAACGTCAGCGATAAAATTAAAAATCTCCTCTCCCTTGCAACCCTTTGCTGTGATGGCGCGGTTGTTTTTGAGGACGGCGCTGAAAAGCATATCGGTGACCCCACCGAAACCGCTATTGTTTTTGCGGCCCATAAAAACGGTCTTACAAAGGAAGCGCTTAACGCCGCTTCCCCGAGACTTTCCGAAATTCCCTTTGACTCCGACAGAAAACTGATGACCACCGTTAACAAAATTGACGGCAAAAATATCGTTATTGTAAAGGGCGCCTTTGACGTTATGGAATCCCGTTGTGTTTCGGGTGACCTCAAAAAAGCAAAGGAAATGACCGAAGAAATGAGCCAAAACGCGCTGCGTGTTCTGGCAGTCGGCTTTAAGGAAATTGACACCGTTCCCGAAACACCAACCTCTGATGAGCTGGAAAACGGCCTTACCTTCCTTGGCCTTGTGGGTATGATTGACCCGCCAAGACCTGAAGCAAAGGATGCCGTTGCAGTTTGCCGAAAAGCAGGCATTAAGCCCGTTATGATTACAGGTGACCACGTTGTTACCGCCTCTGCCATTGCAAGGGAACTTGGCATTTTAGAGGAGGGCGACCGCGCTATCACAGGCGCCGAGCTTGACGCTATGACCGACACCGAATTCGATAAGGTTATCGGCCAAATCTCGGTTTACGCCCGTGTTTCACCCGAAAACAAGATAAGAATTGTTAAAGCATGGCAAAGACGCGGTCAAATCGTTTCTATGACAGGTGACGGCGTTAATGATGCCCCTGCCCTTAAGGCCGCCGATATCGGTTGCGCAATGGGTATCACGGGTACCGATGTTGCCAAGGGCGCCGCTGATATGACCCTGACCGATGACAACTTTGCAACCATAATCGATGCCGTTAAGGAAGGCCGCGGAATTTATGCCAACATTAAAAAGGTTGTGGGCTACCTCCTTGGCACCAACATCGGTGAGGTTATCACCGTATTTACCTCCATGCTCCTTTGGCACAAATCTCCCCTGCTTTCAATGCAGCTTCTTTGGATTAACCTTGTAACCGACTCTCTGCCGGCAATTGCCCTTGGTATGGAGGCCGTTGAAAAAGATGTTATGAATCAAAAACCCAGACCTAAAAACGAAGGCATTTTTGCCCACGGCTTTGGTGTTAGAATTGTTCTGCAAGGCGTTATGTTCGCCGCACTTTCCATTGCCGCATTCTGGATTGGTTGCGGTTGCTCATTCGCTGAACTTGCCCACCTTCCCGAAGACAGCGCCCTTTTGGCTCAGGGTGAAACAATGGCGTTTATCGTTCTTTCAATGTGTCAGATAGTTCAGTCCTTTAACATGAGAAGTGAACGCTCCCTCTTTAAAATTGGCTTCTTCACAAACGGCGCGCTAAACAAAGCGGCGCTTGCCTCGTTTGTGCTTACCGCCCTGGTGCTCTTTATCCCCGGTGTTAACACCATCTTTGGTCTGACCTATTTAACCCCCATTAACTATGTTATCGCTTTAGGTCTTGTGCTTGTTCCCCTGGTTATTATGGAGGCTTCAAAAGCAACAGGACTTATTGGTCATAAATATTAATTTTAAAGGAGTGAAAATAAAATGAAATATGTTTGCGAAGTTTGCGGATACGTTTACGATGAGGAACTGGGCGATGCCGATAACGGCATTGAAGCAGGCGTTAAGTTTGAGGACCTGCCCGATGATTTCACCTGCCCCCTTTGCGGCGTTGGCAAAGACCAATTCTCCGCTGAATAATTAACAAAATGAAACACCGCTGTGAAAATTCACAGCGGTGTTTTCGTTGTACAAAAAAGCCTCATTACTTTAAAAATGAGGCTTGATTTTTTAAATTTCAAGAATTCTTTGGGCGTTTTTAAAGAGAATTAACTCCTTTTCATCCTCGGTTAAATCGCATTCCTTAAGCGCTCTCACATCATCGCCTGCATTGCCCCAAGGGCTGTCGGAGCCGAAAAGGATTTTATCAGCGCCGTGTTTTTTAACAATGCGCTCAAACTGTTCTTTGCCGAAATACTTAAAGCCCATTGAGGTGTCAAGATAAACCCCTGTTCCTGCAAGATGTGTTTCAACCTCATCCCATTGGTCGTGACCGCCAAGGTGGGCCGCCACAATAACTCCGCCGCCAAGTTTTTTATAAATCTCGGCAAACAATTTAGGGCTTGTGTGAAAAGGTGGCTTAAAGGCAGGGTCAAAGCCCGCGTGAAAAAGGAGGATTAACCCTTTGTCCAGAGCGTAATCGTAAATTTTCAGCATTTTCTCATCGTTTATAAAAAACTGCTGGTATTCAGGGTGCAGTTTAATGCCTTTAAGGCCTAAAGAAACAATGTAATCAATATCCCTTTTATAATCATCGGTGTGTGGAAAAAGACCGCCGAAGGAGATAATTCTTTCATTTTGCAAATCCCTTGCAAAGTTATTAAGGGTGTTAAACTGACTCTGCCTTGTTATAACAGGCTGAACAACCGAAATGTCTATTCCGTTTTCGTTCATACTATCTATTAGTCCGTTCTTTGTGCCATCGGTTTGGGGTGGGTATGCCCCACCGCAGGCTTCAACTAAAGAAGCAATGGCACGGGGCGCCAAGGCATCGGGGAAAACGTGTGTGTGAAAATCAATAACCATTAAAAAACGCCTTCATTTAAAATTTTTAATTTATTTTATCACAAAATAATAAAAATAACCACCCATAATATTTTTTCTTGTAATAACGGCATTTTTAGTGTAAAATAATAACATAGGGTAGAGTGAATAATCCGAACCCGCCTCAAATCGGCTTATTTTGGCGCTTTTTACCCATTCCATTCTTGTAAGGCGTCAGCCTTACTGCATCTGTACTGAATAAAAACCACTCGAAATATTCTCTTTTTGAGGTCAAAGATTTTTAAAAGAGCGGATTTTTGTTCAGACGAGGCACAAAACGCAGTTAATCCTGACGGATTAACGAGTATTTTAACAAAGTATGAGCGAAAATCCGCCTTTTAAAAACGGAGTTTGGATTGTTCGCTCTACCCTAAGAAATCTAGGAGGGATATTATGCCAACTTCCAACATTATTAAAATTAAAACAAAGCGAAATAACCTTTTCCTCCGCGTTGCTAAAGGTCACTTTGCAACCAACCACGCCCACAGCAATTATTACATTGATGTTGCTGCTCAAAAATCCCGTTTGTCCGAAGCCAAGGCCGTGGCTGAGGAGCTTTGCAGCACATATAACTACCGCACAAGAATTGTTGATGCTATTTTGTGCCTTGACGGCACCGAGGTTATAGGCACCTGCCTTGCAACCGAACTTACAAAAAATGACTTTGTTAATATTAACGCCCACCAGACAATTTACGTTGTTACCCCCGAAACCACAAACGGCTCACAGCTTTTCTTCAGAGATAACATTGTGCCTATGATTAAGGGTAAGCATGTGCTTGTTCTTGCCGTTTCGGTATCCTCGGGCTACACCGCCAGCGCCGCTATTGACGCTGTTAAATACTACGGCGGCGATGTTGTAGGAGTTGCCTCAATTTTCGCAACCAAAAATGAGTGCGATGGCTACCCCGTTAACTCGGTGTTCAACCCACACGATTTAGAGGGTTACTTCTCCTGCCCATCCGTTGACTGCCCCCTCTGCAAAAAAGGCGAGAAAATTGATGCGCTTATAAATTCCCACGGTTTTTCAAAACTTTAAAGAAAAAAATATCACACCCCGACTTGAAATTTCAAGTCGGGGTGTTTTTTTACCACTTAATTTCCTTTAAAAGGGGAATGAAATTATCAACCTCCGCCTTTGTATCGGGGTCGGGGGCGTTAGTTATGGGATTGTAAAAATACTGATAACAAAAATAGGAAACGCCTGCGCATTGTGTAAGATTTTTAGTTCCCTCAAGGCACCGTTTTAAAACATCGGTGTTTTCTTGCCATTCATTTCTGCCCGTTCCTGCATAATGGTCATCCTTTGCCTTTGCCTTGCCTAAAGTCATTCCGATTAGCAGTTTTACATGACTGTCAGTTACAATTTCCTGCCACTGTGCGCAAACCTTGTCAAAGGGGCGAAATTCGTGCTCTAAACCAAAATAAACCTGAGGGCAGATATAATCTAAATAGCCCTTCTCTTGGCACCAGGTGTAAACATCGGCGTAATATTCCCCGTAAACCTTATCTATGTCTCCCGCAGGGCTTATGCCGAAAAGTATTTTCCCGTTTTTTGTTTTAACAGCATCAAAAAGTCGGGCCACAAGGAGGTTAAGGTTTTCCCTTCTAAAATCGGCAAGGGATAAATCTCCGCCTTTAACATATTCTTCATAAGATGCCTTGTCAAAGCTTTCATCGGTTGTGGGATAAAAATAATCATCCATATGAAGCCCGTCAACATCATAAAACCTTAAAATTTCGGCGGCGCCGTCAACAATCAACTGTCTTACATCACTGTAAGCAGGGTTTAAATAAAGCCTGCCTTCCACATTCACAAGGCGGTCGCTTTTCCCGTTATACCACTGTTTAATTTTATAAACATTGGGCACCTTTTCAATTTCCGCCTGGGTCATTGCCCTCATAGGGTTTATCCAGGCGTGAACCGAAAGATTTAAAGAGTGGGCCTTTTTAACGATTATACCAAAGGGGTCGTAGGAAAGATTTTTTCCATACTGCCCCGTTACATAAGGCGAGGCGGGAAAAAGGCTTGATGGATAAAAACTGTCGGCATAGGGGCGCACCTGAACGAAAACGGTGTTAAAGCCTAAATTTTTAACATTTTTGAGAACAGCGGTTATCCGTTTTTCAAAATCTGCCTTTGGCCGCTGGGCGCCGTTTTCACAGTAAACACCGCTTAAATCAAATTGTGAAAGCCAGATTGCTTTCATATTATCATAATTAAGGGGGCTGTATTTTTCCTTTTGTGTCACACTAAAACTTTGGGAATTTTGCTCACTATAACCGCCGCAACCAAAAAGACAAGAAAGCATTGTAAGGCAAAGGAAAATCGCTGTCAGTCTTTTCAACCTTCTCCCCCCGTTTTAAAAATAGGGCACACTACGGACACGCTTTATTTATTTTTATTCCTTTTTAAACCATAATATAACTTTTTAAAAGCATTTTTTATCTTTGCAGTCACAGGCGGTATTTTCGCGGTAGCAAAGTTCGTTGGGGCACTGCTTTGTTTCAAAGAAGCCCACAAGATTTTGAACTGTTGTTTCAGCAATGTTTTCCAGCGCCTCCTCGGTTAAAAAGGCCTGATGAGATGTTACAATAACATTGGGCATTGAAATAAGGCGGGCTAAAGTGTCATCCTCTAAAATGTGACCCGAATTATCCTCAAAAAACAAATCGGATTCCTCCTCGTAAACATCGAGGCAGGCGGCACCCACTTTCCTTGATTTAATACCGTTTAAGAGCGCTTCGGCATCAACCAAGGCGCCACGGGAAGTGTTTAAAATAACAACGCCGCGCTTGCATTTATCAATAACCTTTTCATCAATAATATGATAGGTATCCTCGGTTAAGGGGCAATGCAGAGAAATAATGTCGCTGTTTGTAAAAAGCTCGTCAAGGCTCACATAGCGCACCGTGTCGCCGTTATCCAAATCTTTTGCAGGAAATTTATCGTAGGCCAGCACCTTCATTCCAAAGCCACGGCAAATTTCCACAAATACTCGGCCTATTTTCCCCGTGCCTATTATGCCCACCGTTTTTCCGTGAAGGTCAAAGCCTGTAAGCCCTGCAAGGCTGAAATTAAAATCACGGGACCTTATATAGGCCTTATGAATTCGGCGAATTGAGGTTAAGAGCAGAGCCATTGTGTGTTCAGCCACGGCATAGGGTGAATAGGCAGGCACGCGAAGTACGTGGATTTTACCGAAGGCGTGCTTCATATCTACATTGTTAAAACCTGCGCATCTGAGGGCTAAAACCTTAACTCCAAGCTCATACAGTCGGTCAATGACCGCCGCGTTTACCGTGTCGTTAACGAAAACGCAAACGGCATCGTAACCCTGAGCTAAATCCACCGTGTCCTCATTAAGTTTAGTTTCATAAAACTTAAATTTGATATTATGCTCCTCACCGTATTTTTGGAATGAGGGTTTATCATAGGGTTTTGTATCAAAAAAAGCTATTTTCATAACAATTACTCCTTGCTTTTGCAATTTATACTATACTATTTTATCTTTTTTTGCTTTAATTATAAAAAAATAACGGTTTCATTTTTTGAAGCCGTTATTTTTAATATTTAAAGGGCGGCATTCACAGCGTTATTAATCTTTTCTCTAACTGTCAAGAGCCAATTTGCATCCTTCGGATACTCCTTAAAGGTTATAGGATCTATACCATCTTCAATTAAATTAACAACATAATCCTTGCCGTAATAGCTTTCGCAAAGCTTCATTGCCCGCATATCCTGAATTGCATCGTGGAAAACCGCAAGGCGAAGGGACTCATAGGCAGTGCCGTCATTTGCGGGATAAACCGAGAAGGTATCCCCGGCAGGGGCAAAATACTGACCGCAGGTGCAAAGGAAGGGGTTAATTTCATTGTAGGAGAACTGATTGTTATAGAAATTAAAGCCCCAATGCAAAAAGCCCTTAATATCATATTTATACATTTGCGCGCCCATTATTCGGTTTCTTGCCGATGGCATTGCAATAAAGCGGTTGGAAACCTTAACGCCCTGCACGCAACAATAATATGTCCAGAGATTCGGCACCTTGTTTTCTAAAAACGGCTCAATGGCATTGTTTACCACAACGGGAAGTTTAACAATGCCCTGTTCATAATATTCATAATGCGATAATGCATCCATTATAGGATAACCGTCAAGCAGGTTTTCAACAAGGTCGCGGGAGGCTTTATATTGCTCAAAATGGTTTTCATCAGGCTCATCGGAGATATGAAAATAGCAACGCTTGTCGGCATTGTTTTTAGATTTCATAAACTTGATAAGTTCAGGTATGAACGCGGTCAAAAAATCGCGGTATTCCTTTGAGGTTGCCTCGGTTTCCCAACCGAAGATTTTTCTTTCCTCACCATCCACCGTTGCCATAATTTTAGGAGCGTGCTTTGCGCCCCACTGGGTGAAAAAGTGGGCAATTTCAAAATACTTAATTCCAACCCTGTCACAAAGGTCAACCCAACGGGAAAGTTTGGAAAAATCAAAACTGTATTTTCCGTTTTCCACCGTTACTCCCACAAGCTGCGTTGTGGGACGCTCTCCCCCGATATAGGTATCAAGGGCAGGGGTGAAAATTGGAGTAAGTAGCATATTTTGTCCGTTTTTAACGGCAACCTTTAAATAATTTTCAATGATTTCCCAATGTCTTTCATCAAAGGCCTTTGTGCCGTAATAATTCTGCAGGCAGTCACAGTAAAACCACTGGGTGTTAATAAGCTCCTGTTCGGGCAAAACGGCGTCAATGATTTCCAGGGAGAATGTGGCAGAGGCTTTAAGTTCACCCTCCATATCGGTAAACTGAAACTCAATGGGATAGGTGCCTGCCTTTATATCCTTTTCCACATTCACCTCAACGAACAGCGACTGCAGAGTGTTTGAAGAAATAATACGGCAGTTTTCATTTAAAGGTATAAGCACATCGGGGAAAAGACCGGGTGTGGTGCGCAGATAGTTATCATCATAATTTTGAGGATAAATGGGCATCTGAACTCCAACGTGTTCAATGCGGCTTACCTTCACCCTGTTTCCAAGGCCCGAAACCACTTTAAGGGTGTAAGCAAGGTTATTCCAAAGAGTTTCTTCCTCATCGAAGCAAAGCATAAAGCGAAATATTTCGCCCTTAAAACAGCTGGCGCAGCTTAATTCCTGCTTATCGAGAATACTCTCATCCAAAAAGCATTTTTCAAGTGATGATACAATTTTTAAACGCATAATTTTCCCCTTTTAATTAGTGAAATATAAATAGCTAATAACCTACTTTCAAAACAAGTATATCATAAATAAAAAGTCTTTTCAATGATAAATGAAGTGTTGGCGACTTCATTTTTTAGTGTGACAGGACTCGAACCTGCCTTGCCCTCTTGCGGTGACTGTTTCATTTTTGCGAAAAAGCAGTATAACGGTGCGTAAATGTAAGGAAGAAAAGCAATTAGGTGCGTAACCTATTCTGCTTTGATTGTATATTCCCAATGCTCAATGGAAGAATCTTTACTCATTGATCGAAACACAATAGGCAAATCCTTCGTTGTATTTTGTGAGGGGATGGCGATAGTGTAACAGCCGTTATGCGGAAAGGGTTAGCCGAATATCTTGGTTTTTATAGAAATGATACTATCTGCTTCGTCAATTTTGCAGAAAAGAACTTTGAACTTTTGGTTATTAAAAAACATATCAAAGTGCTGCTTAACTTTGTCAATTCGCTTGTCCTTCATCCATTCACATTCTTTTAACATAATTATACTACTTTTCCGTAAGCAAATCAAAGCGAAGCCTTGTATATCATCAATTCCGTAGGAATTGCATATCATCAATAATTTCCATTCTGCCGAAAACAATAACGCTTTTAAAATTAAGCGCCCAATCGTTTCCTTTTTTTCTGCCTCACCAAAAACACAAAATGAGACCTTGTCACAGTTTTTAAGGGCATCAAGTCTGTGACCCGTTTTTCCACAATGAAAATAAAGCTTATTATCTTCCTCACAATAAAAATGATTCATCGGCATTCCGTAAGGGTAGCCGCT
>JAZSBX010000050.1:0-4974 GCA_045602605.1 Acutalibacteraceae bacterium | reverse complement strand
GGGTTAATAAAGTTTTCGGTAAGGGAGGTAACGATATCCTTAAAGGCGGCACCGATGATAACGCCGACTGCAAGGTCAATAACGTTTCCTTTAAGGGCGAAATCCTTAAATTCGTTTAAAAATTTTTTAATCCAGTTCATTAAAATCTCTCCTTAAAAAGT
Organism: Acutalibacteraceae bacterium; assembly: GCA_045602605.1. GTDB lineage: Bacteria > Bacillota > Clostridia > Oscillospirales > Acutalibacteraceae > SIG587. The sequence continues at coordinate 4,813 of JAZSBX010000050.1, read as the reverse complement.
CTTTATCAATATGTTACAACGAAAATTTGAAAATGTCAATTATTTAGTTGTTTTCGCAAATAAAAACATCTTTTCAAAGTAGAAAACAGGAAGAAGTTACCTTCTGCCTTTGTATTCCTGCTTTAAGATTTCAGCAATTTCGGCAGGGCTTTCCTTGCAGCCGCCATCAAGCCACAGTTTAATTATTGCATTAAGCCCGCTTCTAAAAAATTCAATGTGATATTTAATGTTTTTGCTTCCAAAATCCTGCTCGGCGCGCTTGTCATCATAAACAAAAACGGTGGTTTTAATATCGTAGCAGAGCTTAAAGTAGGTTTTATAAAAAAGCTGATTATCCTTTATGTGTTCAAAAAATTTTAGTGCGCCATCGGTGTAGTTTGGCTCAACGAAAACCTCGGAAAAATCATTTTCCAGCCTTTCTTTAACCTTTTCGGCAAGGTCATATATATCTAAGAAATTAGCATAAAAGGTGCTTCGGTTAAGACCTGTCATTTTGCAAATGTCCGAAACGCTTATCTCCTTTATCTCTTTTTCCTGGTAAAGGTTAATAAAGGCTTTTTCAATTTTTTCAACACTTTCTCGGCGGCGTTTGTTATTTTTTGTATTCATTTTTTCTCCTTTAATCCAACACTTGTTGTCAAATTGATGATTGTTTTGTGCTTCATCTTTGATTATAATATAATTGCAATAAAAAGACAAGTGTTGGTTTAATGAAAGGAGAAAATTTTATGAAAAAAAGTAGTTTTGTTGCGCTTATTTTAGGAACTGTAAGCGGTGTGCTTTTTGCACTTGGAATGTGTATGGCGTTGCTACCCGAATGGAACGCATTTACCGAAGGTGTTATTTTCGGCGCCGTGGGCATTATCTTAGGCATTATAACTCTTCTCATTTTCTGCAAAATGGAAAACAAGAAGCTGCCTAAAATTAATGGCAAAAACCTGTTCAGAATTATTTACAGCGTGGTTGCTGTTTTGGTTTTAGGTCTTGGAATGTGTATGTGCCTTGTGTGGAATCAGATTGTGTGGGGAACCCTTGTGGGGCTTCTCGGCATCGTTATGCTTATTGCTTTAATTCCTATGATTAAAGGTCTCAAATGAAGATAATAAAGCTTTTAAAAAGTCCGAATTTCAGTCTGGCTTTTAACTTTGTTTACGCCGTTTTAAACTGCATCATTGGCTTTACCACCTTCTCTTGGTGGTTTGTAACCCTTGGCGCTTATTATGCGGTGCTGGCGATTTCCAGGTTTTCGGTTTTGCAGGTAGGGCGAAAATCGGGCGGGGACATAAGTCTTGAGAATTTTGCAAAGAAGATAACAGGCATTTTGGCGGTGGTTCTTTCCCTTTGTTTTGCCGGAATTGTAACCCTTTCTATTGTAGAAAAGCGGGGAACAGTTTTCCATGAAATTGTTATGATAGCCATTGCAACCTACACCTTTACTAAAATCGTACTGGCGATAAGGGGAATTGTTAGGTCAAAAAAGACAACCTCACCCGTTTTAAAGACACTCCGCAATATTTCCCTTGTGGATGCGCTTGTGTCGGTTTACACCCTGCAAAGGTCAATGCTTGTATCTTTCCCCGGTATGGCGGAAAATGAAATTCAGCTTTTTAACATTTTAACAGGAACGGCGGTTTGGATTACACTGCTGCTTCTCGGAATAAATTTAATAGGCGGGAGGTGTGTTGAATTGGCAAAATCCAAAATCGCTAAGGCTAATGAAAAAATTGCCGAGGCTGTGATAGGCGGTTATAAAAAAATTGAAAAAGGTGTTGTCAGCGGCTACACGAAAATTGAAGATAAATTTGTTGAGGCTTACCTTACAAAGGAAGGCGAAACAGTTGAAGAGGCGAAGGCTCGCCTTAAGAATAAAAAAGATTAGGCTATGCCTAATCTTTTTTTATACCATGTATCTGCCTTTCTTGACTGAATGCTGAATTTATGGTAAAAATATTATGAGAAATGTCTTAATAATGGGAGTTCAAATTTTATGATACAGGTAGAAAAAAAAGAAAAAATGCTGGAATTCAGACCTATCACCCTCTATGACAAGGCGCTTTATGACAGTAAATTTTCTGATGGCTTCGAACGCGGCTGTGAGTTTTCCTTTGCCAATCTTTATCTCTGGGGCAGGCAAAGCATGGTAGTTCTTGATGGTCAAATCCTGCTTTTTTCACAGTTTGACCGCCGCAGTGTTTATCCTTTTCCCGTGGGTTCGGGGGATAAACGAAAAGCGCTAGATGCCATAATTGCCGACTCACAGGCTCGGGGAATTCCTTGCCGAATTTCAGGAATTTCCGATGAAGGAAAGCGGCTTATCAGAAATCTTTACGGGGATAAATTCCGTTTTCACTGCGATGAAGGTTCGTTTGATTATGTGTATTCCATTGATGATTTAGCCGATTTAAAGGGCAAAAAATATCACGGCAAGCGAAACCATATCAACCGATTTAAGGCTGATTACCCTGATTTTAAGGTTGTGCCTTTAAACGGTGATAATTTAACCGATGCGAAAAAGCTTGTGGATGAATGGTACGAAATAAAGTTAAATGAAAATCCCGATGGGGATTTTCATATGGAAAAGGCGGCTATAAAAAAGGCCTTCCGTGATTTTGATGCGCTCCAAATGGAAGGTATCGCTCTTTATGTGGGCGAAAGGGCAGTGGCGGTCACCCTTGCCTCAAGGCTTAATTTTGACACCTTCGATGTGCATTTTGAGAAAGCGGCTTCCGATATAAACGGAGCCTATGCAATGATAAACAACTCCTTCGCAAAATATATAAGAGACAAATATCCCGAGGTTAAGTTTTTAAATAGGGAAGAGGATATGGGATTAGAGGGCTTAAGGCGGGCAAAGCAAAGTTATTATCCCCATCATATATTGAAAAAATGTTGGGCCTGCAAATTGGAGGAAGGCTATGATTATTAAATTCCCCGAATCAAATCAAATCCCCGCCCTTCGTGATTTGTGGAAAGAGGCCTTCGGCGATACCGATTCCTTTTTAGATGCGTTTTTCACCGCCGCATTCAGCCCCGAGCGATGTCGCTGTGTCATAGATAACGGTGAGGTTTTAGCGGCGCTTTATTGGTTTGATTGCTCTCTAAAAAAGGAGAAAATCGCTTATATCTATGCCGTTGCAACGAGAAAATTCCATCGCGGCAAGGGCCTTTGCGCTATGCTTATGAAGGACACCCACGCTCATTTAAAATCCCTCGGTTTTGCGGGCGCGGTTTTGGTGCCGTCAAGTGAACCACTTTTCGGTTTTTATGAAAAACTTGGCTATAAAACCTGTTGCTTTAAGGATAGCTTTTGCGCCTCATCCGGCAGGGAAAGGTGCAAAATAAGAGAAATTGATGCCGATGAGTTTGTGAAAATAAGAAGGCGGTTTTTGACAAAGGGCGGCATTATTCAGCAAAACGAGAACACCGCCTTTTTGAAGACAATGGCAAGCTTTTATGTGGGCGAAGATTTCCTGCTCACGGCAAGAAGGAAAAAAGACACGCTTTTTGCCGTTGAATTTCTGGGCAACCGAGAGGCGGCAGGAGGGATTTTAACGGCCCTTGACTGCAAAAAGGGAACATTCAAAACAAACGGGGAAGGCAAGCCCTTTGGAATGTTCCTGCCGTTTAAGGAAAACACCCCCGTTCCAAATTATCTCGGCTTTGCATTTGATTAAAACAAAAAACCACCCGTGAGGGTGGTTTTTATTTTACAACCGTACATTCATCGATGCCGTAATATTCAAATAGTTTCAGCGCATTTTCATCAATAATTTCACCGCAAACCACAATGGGCACTGCAGGGGGGCAAGAAACCGTTGATACGGCCAAAACCCTTCCCACGCAGTTTTTCACCTTTAGGGTTTGGTTTGATGAAAGGGTGGCGCACCTTGCCGACATTGCCCTTTTGCAGGGAACAAATTTTAAAGGCTCCGTTTTAAGGGGCGCCTTTTTCGGTATGCTGCACAAGACCGATTTTAGCACCGATAAATCCCCGTTTTCGGGGGAAAGCATTAAAACAACGAAATCGGGGTCGGCAAATTCGGGAAAAATGTTTTTGTTAAGTAATAGCTTTGCAAAATCGGTACCTAAATAGCCGTAGGTCTTTGTTTGCATTGTGATTTTTAAAGGCTCATCGCCAACAAGGCAGTAACCGCACTCACTTAACTTTTCTTTAAGGCTTTTCACCTTTAAATAAAAGTCGCAAAGTTTTTCGGAATAGCCCTTTGTCAAATAAGCATTTGCGGCATCAAGGGACTGCAAAATAAGATATGAAGGGCTGGTTGAGCCAAATAAGGCAAGGGCGTTTTTTGCACCTTCTTTTAAGATGCTCGGCGCGGTTTTGCAAATGTGGAGATACGCGCCTCCCGTTAAAACGGGCAGGGTTTTGTGGGCCGAATCACAGCAAAGGTCAGCGCCCAAATCAACAGGGTGAAGCGAGGGGGTTAAAAATTTGAGATATGCCCCGTGAGCGTTGTCTACAATAAGCAAAACACCGTGCTTTTTGCAAACAGCCGATAAAGCCTTAACATCGGTAATATTTCCGAGATAATCGGGGCTTGTAACGTAAACCGCAACGGGTTTTTCCTGTGCCTCAATGAGCGCCTTGTCAAGTTCATCGGCGGTGATAACGCAGGAAAGATAGGTGCTGTTTTCCTTTGAATAAAGCCACATTATTTCGAAATCGAGCATTGCAGCGGCGCTTAAAAAGGTTTTGTGGACATTTCTGGCGGCGGCAATAAGGGGCTTTTTGTTTTGAGCCACGGCGTAAACCGAGGCAAGATAGAGCATTGCGCGAATGCAGTGCGAGGAACCC
>JAZSBX010000049.1:0-10057 GCA_045602605.1 Acutalibacteraceae bacterium | reverse complement strand
ATCCTTGTATTTTTCCCTTAAAGCGTTAATGGTGTCAACATATTCCTGCGCCCTTTCGGCAGGCACACGAAAGCCCGTGTTATAATTACCCTCTAAATTTATGGGCGCGTGGTCGGAAAATCCCATAATTTTAACGCCGTTATCACAGGCGCATAAAATATATTCCTCTTCCGTGCCTGTTGCGTGTCCGCAACGGTAGGTGTGGGTGTGGTAGTTTGCTAACATTAAAATTCCTCCGTGGAGTATTATTATATATATTTTACCACACCTTAAAATTTGTAGCAATATGTTTTTAAAAAATCCCGACTGTTCTCACAGTCGGGATTTTTGTGATTAAAACAACTCTTCAAAAATATCTATAACGCTATACTCCATTACCCATCTTCCATCAACCTTGTAAACATAAAATTCTGCGTCTTCCTCTTCAGGCTCATCCAACTCGCTGCCCGAAATTAAAATATCAGCTTCTATTTTATAGCCTGCGGAAACTTTGGCGTCTTTATACTTCTTTTGGATTTTTTCCAGACATTTTACGATTTTTTTCGCATCTTCCTTAGAAATATCCAATGCATCGGCCATATCTTCCCAATCATCAGAGTCGTATTCTTCGGCTTCTTCTAAAATCTCATCTATTACATCCGCAATATCTCTAAGTTCATCCCTAAAATCATTTAGGTCTCCCTTTTCCAACGCTTCTTTATCGGTTATTTTATATGACACTTTATAATTATTGCCGTATTCTTCCTTGTTTTCTTCAATTTGTTCTAAAAACTCTTCTTCCGCTTCTTCCATAGCATCTATGTAATTTTCGGATTTTTTAAGTAAATTATAAATTTCTTTATATTCACTTTTTGCAAAACCGTTAAGCATTTTTAAGTTTTGGTCAACGAAAGAAATATATTTTTTAGAATTTAAAACCTGCACCATTGAATTTATCGGGGTTTTATATGTGTTGCCTAAAACAGTCGGCAAAATGCTAACTGCCAAAACTACCGCCAAAACAACAGCAACAACAGGAATTATTATTTTTAAGGGCATAGCCTTAATTTTATCGAATATTCCCGAATTTTCTTCATTAACTGTTTCCAGGGTCTCTATGTTTTCAAAATTATTGTTTTCCATTTTTTACTCCCCTTTTTTCGTTTTTTTAGCTTCCGCAAAAATGATAATATCTAACACAATAGGCACAATTGAAAGCGCTATTGTAACAAATGGCATTACCGTAACTTTTAATGATATATCCGACATACTTTGAGGGAGATTCAATGAATCAGCCATAATATTAGAAACTATTGGCGATATAACACAAACCGCCACAACAAACAACACCAAAATGCCAAAAAATATAAATTTAAAAAATTTCAATTTGTTTATTATTTGGGTTGCTGCCGCCGTTAATCCCAAAGCAATTAGAACTACAAAAAAAGCGAAAATTAACCAAAAAGCAAATTTATAATCGGCCACTGCATCAATAACGTCTTCTGCCTCGTTATAAGAAACGTTTTTTGAATTACTAAAAATCAATGTAGCACATGTCGGAGTTTCCAAAAGATTCTCTGTGTCTTTAATTAATTTCGGTGCTTCTAAAGACAGCCAAATAACCTCTTTAAGTTTTATGTCCTTGTCCATAAGTTGCTTTAAGAGTTCTTCGCTTTGATTAAAACGCTTTTTAATTTTTCCCTTTGTGTATGGTAGGTCATTGTTTTCTAAATCCTCTTTGATTTCTTCATTATATTCATAGTAACCCATAAACTCATTTTTTACGTTTTCCAAATCATCCAAAGTGTCGGTGCGAAATTCTCTGAAATCACTTCGGCTCACATTATCAATTGTTATCCAGCTGGGTACAAGCATAACCACCAGTGATGCGAGAATACATACGGCACCTATAATCCTCATAATGATTTTTTTCATTTTTTCACCTCCTAAAACAAAAAAAGTGTGTGCAACGCGAAGTCACACACACCGAAAAATGCGAAACTTCGTTTTGCTACCACACAAACTTCGGACAACTCATAGAGTACGCCAAAATAGAAGTACGCACTTTTACCAAAAATAAAAATACGACTCCATGATAGTTGTCCCCATATTAAGTTTGTGTGGTAACTATAATATACCACACAAAAATAAAATTATCAATATTTTTCATAAAAAATCCCGATGGTTTAAAACCATCGGGATTTTAGTTTGTTTTATTTTACAACAATGTTAACCAGTTTCTTGGGAACATAAAGTTCTTTAATAACCGTTTTACCATTCATTTCAGCCTTAACAGCGTCTTGTTCTTTTGCAAGAGCAATGGCATCGGGGGCAGAAATTTCGGCAGGAACGTTAATTCGCGCCTTAATTTTACCGTTAATCTGAACAACGATTTCAATGGCGCTTTCAACACACTTTGCCTCATCGAAGGTGGGCCATTTGGTTTCATTGAGCATTCCCTCAAAACCGCAAATTTCCCACATTTCCTCGGTTAAGTGGGGCGCAAAGGGGTTAAGGAGAATGAGAACTGTTTTAAGTTCAGCCTTATTTATCTTACCTGTTCCTATAATGGTGTTAAGCAGCGCCATAAGAGCCGCAATAGCGGTGTTCATTTTAAGGGTATCAATATCGGAAGTTACCTTCTTAATGGTCTTATGAATTTCGCTTTCAAGTTCGCTTCTATATTCATCACCGGGGGCAAGGATATCGGCAAGGGACCAAACGCGTTCAAGGAAACGCTTACAACCCTTGATTGAGGAAGAACTCCAGGGCGCTGCCTTTTCAAAGTCGCCGATAAACATTTCATAAAGGCGCATTGTGTCGGCGCCGTAGGTGTTAACGATTTCATCGGGGTTAACAACGTTGCCGCGGGATTTAGACATTTTTTCACCATTCTCACCCAAAATCATACCGTGGCTGGTACGCTTTGCGTAAGGCTCGGCACAGGGCACAACACCGATGTCATAAAGGAATTTATGCCAGAAACGGCTGTAAAGCAGGTGGAGAGTTGTGTGCTCCATACCGCCGTTGTACCAGTCAATTGGTGCCCAATATTCTAAAGCTTCCTTGCTTGCAAGTTCTTTATCATTGTGGGGGTCACAGTAGCGCAGGAAATACCAGGAGGAGCCTGCCCACTGAGGCATTGTGTCGGTCTCCCTGTGGGCCTTGCCGCCGCATTTAGGACAGGTGGTCTGGACCCAATCGGTGATTTTTGCAAGGGGTGATTCGCCGTTATCGGTAGGCTCATAGCTTTCAACGTTGGGAAGCAGCAAGGGCAGTTCGCTCTCATCAAGAGGAACATAGCCACACTTCTCACAGTGAACCATAGGAATAGGCTCGCCCCAATAACGCTGACGGGAGAACACCCAGTCACGAAGTTTATAATTTACCTTTTCGGCGCCTAAATTTTTATCAGTAAGCCACTTGATGATGGCAACCTTTGCCTCATCAACGCTAAGGCCATTCAGGAAGCCCGAATTAACCATTGTACCTGTTGCGCAATCGGTGAAGGCTTCTTTTTCCACATCGCCGCCTGCTACAACCTCGATAATGGGAAGATTAAACTTTTTGGCAAAGTCATAGTCTCTTGTGTCGTGGGCGGGAACAGCCATAATGGCGCCTGTGCCGTAAGAAATAAGTACGTAATCGGAAATGAAAATGGGAATTTCCTTTTCATTCACGGGGTTAATTGCGCGAACGCCCTTAAGCTCAACACCTGTTTTATCCTTGGCAAGTTCTGTGCGCTCAAAGTCTGATTTCTTTGCAGCCTCTTCCCTATAAGCCCTGACCTCATCAATGTTGGTGATTTTATCAGCCCATTTTTCAATTAAGGGGTGCTCGGGAGAAACAACCATATATGTTGCGCCAAAAAGGGTGTCGGCACGGGTGGAGAAAACCTCCAGCGTATCACCTAAAGTGGTGGAAAATTTAATCTCAGCGCCTGTGGAACGGCCAATCCAGTTTCTTTGCTGGGTTTTAACACGGTCGATAAAATCAACGGTGTCAAGGCCCTCTAAAAGCTTCTCGGCATAGTCGGTGATTTTAAGCATCCACTGGCTTTTTTCCTTGTGAACAACCTCGCTGCCGCAACGCTCACAAACGCCGTTTACAACCTCCTCATTAGCTAAAACGCACTTACATGAGGTGCACCAGTTAACAGCCATCTGCTTTTTGTAAGCAAGGCCCTTTTTATAAAGCTGGAGGAAAATCCACTGTGTCCATTTGTAGTAAGAGGGGTCTGTGGTGTTCACTTCCCTGCTCCAATCAAAGGAAAAGCCAAGAGATTTAAGCTGGCGTTTAAAGTTTTTAATGTTATCGGCGGTTACAACCTCGGGGTGAATGTGGTTTTTAATAGCGTAGTTTTCGGTGGGCAGGCCAAAGGCATCCCAGCCCATGGGATAAAGCACGTTATAACCCTCAAAACGCTTTTTGCGGCTTACAATGTCAAGGGCGGTGTAGGAACGGGGATGTCCTACGTGAAGGCCCTGACCCGAGGGGTAAGGAAATTCTACGAGAGCGTAGAATTTAGGTAAAGTATAATCATTTTTTGCGGCAAAGGTCTGGTTTTCATCCCATTTATCCTGCCACTTTTTTTCAATGGTAGTAAAATCGTATCTCACTGTTAATCCTCCGTACTGCTTTCAAGATATTTATTAAGGTCAACAGCATCGCCGTCAAACCACATTTTATCAAGGTTATAAAACTGCCTTGCCTCGCGGGAGAAAACGTGCACCACAACATCGCAATAGTCCAGCAAAATCCAACCCGTTGCGCGACCTTCAACGTGATGGGGCTGAACGCCTGCTTCAGAGAGTTTGAATTCAACCTCCTCTGCCAAGGTTTTAACGTGGGTGTTTGAGGTGGCGGTTGCAAGAATAAAATAATCTGCAACGCTTGTTAAATCGCCAACGCGAATGGCGGCAAGCTCCATTGCCTTTTTTTCATTAAGAGCATTAAGCGCAACGCGCAGTTTTTCGTCCATTATATTTTACCTCTCAAAAGAATTTCGTTATAAGCGTTCAGTGTGTCGGGGTGAATTGCAAGCTCCCTTTCGCACAGGTCTTTAACGGTGTAGCAAAGGGCATAGCGAAGGGCCGCTTCAAGGGATTCATCGGCAAGATTTCGCATAACAAGGACATCATCGTAATCCCTGTCGAGTGAAGTGAAATCGGCAATGTAAAGCACCGTTTCAAGCTTTGTCATTTTAGCCTTTGCGGTTGTGTGACACCTTATGGCGCTTAAAATTTCTTCATCATCAATGCCGAAAACGTTTTTAGCCACGGCGGCGCCCGAAATGGCGTGCCACAGCTTTTCGCTTCCCTTCTCGACATCGGTTAGTATTATACCAAAACGCTCAAATATTTTCAACTGTTTTTCGGCGCTGTGATTTTTAGTGGCATCGTGAACAAGGCCTGCTAAATACGCCTTTTGACAGTCGGCGCCGTATTTAACGGCAAGGCGCCTTGCCTCCTCGGCAACACAAAGGGAGTGGTTAAATCTTTTGGGCTTTAAATCCCTCTTTAGAATTTCAATTATTTCATTTTCAGCAAGCATTTCATTCACCACCGTAAAGACCGTTTTCGGTTATATATTCCGCAATAAAATCGGGAACGTATTTTTTCATTTGGCTAAAATTCATTTGCCTTATTTCACTTGAGGAAATTTCAGTCGGTTCACAGTTAAGGCAAAGGACATTTCCGCCCTTTTCCTTTAAAAATGAAACCGCTTTATCAAATTCCGCGCTATCAATACCGCGGCGTTTAACGGCAATAATGCTCATAATTTGAAGCAATTCCTCATAGCGATACCATTTATTAAACGTGGTTATCATATCACCGCCGCAAACAAAAAGGATTTCACAGTCAAAACTGTTTTTAAGTTTGGTAACGGTATTAAAGGTGTAGCTTTTGCCCTGCATTTTAAGTTCCATATCGCAGGCGATCACATTATCAAAACGCTTTGCCGCCAGGGCGCACATTTTAAGCCGATGGGTTTCATCAGCTAAAAAATCGCACTGCTTATGGGGCGGAAGTTTTGTGGGCATCAAGAGAATTTCATCCGCAAGATTACTTTTAACGACAGCCTCCAGCACCTGCAAGTGGGCATTATGAAATGGGTTGAAGGTGCCGCCGAAAATGGCAATTTTTCTCACTATTTCACCAAATAAATTTGTTTGTTATCTTTGCTTTCTCTATAAAGAATGAAGCGTGTGCCGATAACCTGAACAACATCGGCACCCACCTTTTGGGCGGTGTCATCGGCGGCCTCACGGGATGACACGGGCGCAGTTTCAAGAACGCGCAGTTTTATAAGCTCGCGGGCTGTCAGAGCATCATCAATTTGTTTGATAATTTGGTCGTTTATACCGCCCTTGCCGATTTGGACAATGGTTTCATAGCCGTTTGCAATGCCGCGAAGTTGGGCACGCTGTTTGCTTGTTAGCATAATATTTTTCTACCTTTCAAGTCGTTTTTCAAGTTCTTCTTTAAGTTTTTTAAGAGCCCTTGCTCTGTGGGAAATTTTATCCTTTTCCTCTGCGCTGACCTGGCCGAGACAGCCGATTTCACTGATAAACATAGGGTCGTAACCGAAGCCGTTTGTGCCGCTCATCATTTCAGCAATGTGGCCGTGGCACTCGCCACGCACCGTAAAGGTCTCACCGTTTTCCATAACACAGGCAATGGCGGCAACGTAGTGGGCGGTGCGCTTTTCAAACGGCACGCCCTTTAAAAGGGTTAACACCTTTTCGTTGTTCGCTTTATCATCCCCGTGGTCCCCTGCAAAACGGGCGGAAAAAATACCCGGCGCGCCGTTTAGATAATCAATGCAAATGCCCGAATCATCGGCAATGGAAGCAAATCCCGTTGCCTTCATTGCGGCGGTTGCCTTTAAAATGGCGTTTTCCTCAAAGGTGGTGCCTGTTTCCTCAATTTCAGGAAGCGGCTCCTTTAAGTCCTTTTCGCTTAAAACCTCAAAACCCATAGGGGTTAAAATGCGCGAAATTTCCACAATTTTGTGGGCGTTTTTGGTGGCAATAAAAAATTTCATTTTAGTTTTCATCCTCGCTAATAAGACCAAAGGCAAATTCCTTTGCGCTGAAGGTCTGCAAATCATCAATACCTTCACCAACACCGATAAACTTAACGGGAATTTGAAGTTCATTCTTTATGCTGATAACGATGCCGCCCTTTGCGGTGCCGTCAAGCTTTGTTAGAACGATACCCGTTATATCGGCAACGTTTTTAAACTCTCTCGCCTGATTCACGGCATTCTGACCCGTTGCGGCATCCAGCACAAGCAATGTTTCAAGGCTTGCATCGGGGAGTTCCCTTTTTATAATGCGATAGATTTTGGCAAGCTCATCCATAAGGTTTTTCTTGTTGTGAAGCCTGCCTGCGGTATCGCAAATAATAACATCGCTGTTTTTAGCCTTGGCGCTTTGAATTGTGTCAAACACAACCGAGGCGGGGTCGGTGCCCGTTGCGCTTTTAACAACCGAAACGCCTGCCCGTTCACCCCAGATTTCAAGCTGTTCTGCGGCGGCAGCGCGGAAGGTGTCGGCCGCGCCCAAAACCACCTTTTTACCATCGTTTTTAAGCTGCAAAGCCAATTTTCCGATGGTTGTGGTTTTGCCAACGCCGTTAACACCGATAACGAGAATAACCGAGGGTGTGGTGTCAAGGTGAAGCGAAGCATCACCGTCAAGCATTGTGAAAATGATTTCGGCCATTTGGGTTTTTATCTGCTCGGGGTCGGTAACGCCCTCTTTTTTAACATAGGCGCGAAGTTTATCGCAAATATCGGTGGCGGTTACCACGCCGATATCACTCATAACAAGAATTTCTTCAAGCTCTTCAAAAAATTCCTCATCAATTTTTGTAAAACTGTTAATAATTGAATTCACATTATTAACAAGGGCAGAACGGGTTTTAGAAAGACCCGCCTTGATTTTATGGAAAAATCCCATTACAATCACTCTTTTTCAAGGTTAAGTTTTTTAACAAGCTCGGTGGTGTTAAGCTCAAGCAGCTTTGTGATACCCTTTTCCTGCATTGTAACACCGTAAAGCATATCTGCGGCCTCCATTGTGCCGCGGCGGTGGGTTACACAAATAAACTGCGTTGCAAAATCCGACCGCTTCATATATTCCGCGAAGCGCTCAACGTTAATATCGTCAAGGGCGGTATCAACCTCATCAAGGAAGCAGAAGGGCGGCGCGCTGACGCGCATAATTGCAAAGTAAATTGCAAGTGCCACAAGGGATTTTTCACCGCCTGAAAGGCCATCGAGGCTGGGTACGTTTTTACCGGGCAGGCTTGCCTTGATTTCAATGCCGCTTTCCAGCACGTTTTCAGGGTTTGACAGCACAAGGCTGGCTTCGCCGCCGCCGAAAAGTTCCTTAAAGGTTTTTGAGAAGCACTCGTTAATGCGGTTAAAGCCTGTGACAAATAACTCCTGCATTTGTGAAGTTAAACGGTTAATAAGTTTGTTAAGCTCATCTTTAGAGGTTTCAACATCGCCAATTTGCGCTGACATAAAGTCGTAACGCTGGCTAACCTCTTTAAATTCCTCAATAGCGGCAACGTTAACGCTACCGAGAGCGCGGATTTTAGAGCGAATTTCATTAAGATTTTTCTTGGCTTCTTTGGGGTCCTCAATCTGAATACCAAGTGCCTCGGCATCGGTTCTCGTAAGCTGATATTCATCATAAAGCTGGCGTATAACATCGTCATACTCCCTGACCATAATATCCTTACGCTCCTGAAGTCGGGCGACCTCACCGCTGAGCTTTTCCTTTTGGTCAATTCGTTCCTTTTCGGTTTCACGAAGGGCGACACCCGATTTTTCAATTTCGCCGCGGCGAAGGGTTAATTCCTCAATTTCCTTTTCAAGGTCGGCAGTAAGGTTTTTATAAGCCTCAAAGCCGCCGTTGATTTCTGAAATTTGAAGGGTTAGTCGCTGGGTTTCGTTGTTGTAACCCTCAAGCTCGGCCTCAAGTTCTGAAACCTTTGCGGCGCGGTCGGTGACGGAATTTTCAAGAGATAACACGATAAGGCCAAGATTTTCAATATCCTTTTCGCACATTTGCTGCGCCATTTTGGCATTGGTGATTTTGGTGGCAAGGGCTTCTCTTTCGGTTGAAAGGTCGTTTCTGCCCCCTGTCATTTCATCAATTTTGCTCTGCAGGGCGCTCTTTTCGCTGTCAAGCCTTACGATTTCGGCCGAAGCGCTGTCGGCAAGGGCTTTAAGTTCCTCTTGCTTTTTGCCCGATTCGGTCTTTTCAGACACAAGTTCATCCACTGCATTTTTAAGTGTTTGTGTGATTTCATTAAGGCGTTTAAGTTCACCCAGAACGCGGATTTTATCCTCATTTGCCGTGGTAAGCTCTGCCTTGGCGGCAACAATGTCGGCATCTGCTTTCGCCAGCTGTTCGGTGGCCTCTCTAAGGGTTTGGGCCTTTATTTCGGCCTTTTCCTCAAGCTTTTTGATATCGTTTTTAATGCGCTCAATGTCGCTGTTTCGTGAAAGTAAACCTGCGTTTTTAATGAGGGAGCCGCCCGTAAGCGAGCCGCCTGCATTAACAACCTGTCCGTCAAGGGACACCACCTTAAAGTGGTACTTAAACTTCTTGGCAATGGCAATGGCAGTGTCAATATCCTCAGCCACAACGGTGCCGCCTAAAAGATATTTAATTATTTCGCGATACCTATCATCGCACTCAACAAGGCTATCGGCAAGACCAACGAAGCCGAACATATCCTCAAAGCCCTTTTCGGTGAATTCCTTGGCGCGAATTGAGGAAATGGGCATAAAGGTGGCTCTGCCCTTGCTGTCGGTTTTAAGCAGTTCAATGGCGCGCTTGGCATCGGCCTCGCTGTCAACGATGATATGCTGAATACTGTTGCCAAGGGCGGTTTCAACTGCGGTGGAATATTCTTTTTTAACCTTAATAACCTTTGAAACGGGGCCGTGAACACCGCGCAGAATTCCCTTTGATGCTTCGTTCACAACGCTTTTAACTGCGTGGGAGAAGCCATCGAGATTTTTCTCCAAATCCTCAAGAATTTGAATGCGGCGG
>JAZSBX010000048.1:0-18967 GCA_045602605.1 Acutalibacteraceae bacterium | reverse complement strand
GGCGCTTTATACGATACTCCTCACGGCGTGGCAAACGCTATCATTCTTCCTACCGTTATGGAATATAACGCTCCCGAAACAGGCGAAAAATACAGAGATATCGCAAAGGCTATGGGCGTAGACGGCGTAGATGCTATGACATTGAATGAGGCAAGAAAGGCTGCTATTGATGCCGTTAAAAAGCTTTCGGCCGATGTTGGCATTCCTGCAGACCTTAAGGAAATCGTTAAAGCAGAGGATATTGACTTCCTTTCACAGTCCGCTTTCGATGATGCCTGCCGCCCCGGTAACCCCCGTGAAACAAGTGTCGCAGAAATCAAGGAGCTTTACCTTAAGCTTATGTAATTTTAAAAAGGTGTGCCTCAAAGCACACCTTTTTTATTTGTTTTAAGTTTTTATAGTAGTTTTGTTCCACAGCCAAAGGTATAAAAAACAAGTCGCTCTCATACAATGAATTAAGTCCTTTTAATAAGGTGGTTAATGGTATGAGAGCAGTGTCTTTAGACAGAGCTGTTGTTTTAGGGCAGTATATTATTGAAACAGGCGGCACCGTGAGGGCCGCGGCAAAGGTGTTTAAGGTGAGCAAGTCAACGGTACATAAGGATGTGACCGAGCGACTCAAACGAAGTCAGCCCGCCCTTTATCGGCAGGTTAAGGCGGTGCTGGAAAAAAACAAGCAGGAGCGCCACATAAGAGGCGGAATGGCAACGAGAAAGAAATATAAAGGTGAATGAATAAAAAAGGAGGCTTTTGCCTCCTTTTTGTTTCTTATATTCAATTATATTCTTAACAAAAAACATTGCTTTTTATTTTCTAATATGATAAAATCTATTTGCAACGCAAACCAAATAAATGACTCTAGTGAGGGGAAAATACCTTGGTAAAAGGTGTTTCCCTTATCCTTTGCTGGAGTCGGTTTGCGTTGCAACAAACTGAGGGTGAACACTTTTTCGGCACACTCTTCGGAGTGTGCTTTTTTATTGAGGTATTTATATGTTTGATAAAAAATTACCCAAAAAAAGAGTTGTTATAGCAGGTTGCAGAAATTACAATGACTATAATGAGGCAAATAAATTTATTGATAATTGTCTTGTGAACATTCGCAAAGAAAATGAAATAATTATTGTTTCGGGCGGGGCAAGGGGTGCCGATGCTCTGGGAGAGCGATATGCACAGGAGAATGGTTTTAAAATCGAAAGACACCCTGCCAAATGGGAAGAACACGGCAGGGCGGCAGGACCTATGAGAAACAAAGTAATGGCGGAAAATTGCGATTATGTTATTTGTTTTTGGGATGGTGAAAGCAGCGGCACAAGGTCGATGATTTTTTATGCAAAGGCGTTTAATAAGCCAATTAAAATTAAAAAAATTGACAAATAAAAAGGAGGCTTTTGCCTCCTTTATTTTTTATTTATAATCTCATAATTCCTTAAAATTACCTTTTCACCGCGCCAAAGGTAGGCTCTATTTGTGTAATCCTCGGTGGGGGAGAAACTGTGGCGGTAGGAATTTAAAAACTCGGCAATGTGGGTTTTTTCTTTGCCTTTGTTTTCAGGGCAGACCTCACTGCAAACATCACAGCCCCATACACAGCCGTTTGTGCTTATTAAAAGGATTTGTTCCTTTGTTAAATCGTTCTTTTGCTGTGTAATTTTGGAAAGGCAGGCCGATTTTTCAAGCCCCACGGGGCAGGCCGATTTGCATTTCTTGCAGCCCGCGCAGGGGGTGGGGGAGTGGTCGGCCACATTCAAATCCAAATCGGTGACAATTTCACCTAAAAACACAAAACTGCCGAATTTATCATCAATGAAAAGGCCGTTTTGCCCCACCTTGCCAAGGCCCGTGTGGGAAAGGGCAAGGACCTCGTTTATGGGGGAATTGTCAATAAAAGCCTCAAAGGAGTTTTTTGGGAACCGTGTTTTAAGGGCGGCGGCCGCCCTTTCCAGCATTTGGCCGCAAACAAGGTGATAATCAGGCACCGCCGCATAGCGGCTGATGTTTTCGGGCGGCATTTCCTTTACCTTATAGGGAAACACCGCGCAAATCACGGTTTTCGCGTTCCCCGGCAGTCGGGCCATATTCCGGCAGGGGAGAAGGGCGTTTTTAACACATTCGTAACTGCAAAAGCCCACCCTTTCAATGCCGCAGGAATTTAAAATTTCTTTAATTTTTTCCATAATTATTCAAGCTCAAAGGCGCCTGTGTAAAGCTGATAATAGGTGCCTTTTTTTGCTATCAGCTCATCGTGGGTGCCGCGCTCAATAATGCGGCCCTTATCCAGCACCATAATAACATCGGAATTCATAACGGTGGACAGCCTGTGGGCAATAACGAAAACCGTTCTGCCCTGCATCAGCTTATCCATTCCTGCCTGAACCAGCGCCTCGGTACGGGTGTCAATGGAGGAGGTGGCCTCATCAAGAATCATAACGGGCGGGTCGGCAACGGCGGCGCGGGCAATAGCAATAAGCTGTCTTTGGCCCTGGGATAAATTGGCGCCGTTATTCGTAAGCACCGTGTTATAGCCTTCGGGCAGGCGGCGTATAAAATCGTGAGCGCCTGCAAGGCGCGCGGCCTCAATGCACTGCTCATCGGTAGCGTTAAGCTGGCCGTAGCGAATGTTATCCATAACCGTACCTGTAAACAGGTTTGTTTCCTGCAAAACAATGCCAAGGGAACGGCGCAAATCGGATTTTTTAATCTTGTTAATATTGATGCCGTCATAACGAACCTTGCCGTCTGCAATATCATAAAAACGGTTAATCAGGTTTAAAATGGTGGTTTTACCTGCACCCGTGGCGCCAACAAAGGCAACCTTCTGGCCGGGGCGGGCGTAAACCGAAACATCGAAAAGAACCTGCTTGTTTTCCTCATAACCGAAATCAACCTCGGTCATAGTAACATCGCCCTGAAGGAGGGTGTAGGTAACGCTGCCATCGGCGGTGTGGGGGTGCTTCCAGGCCCAGTGGCCCGTGTGCTTTTCGGTTTCCGTAATGTTGCCGTTTTCATCAATTTCGGCATTAACCAGAGTAACGTAGCCCTCATCGGTTTCAGGTGTGCTGTCCATAAGGTCAAAAATACGCTGGGCGCCTGCAAGAGCCATTGCAATGGAGTTAAACTGCTGTGCCACCTGATTCACGTTGCCTGTGAACTGCTTGGTCATGTTAAGGAAGGGAACCACAATGTCAATGGTAAACACGGCAAAACCGCCAATACCGAAGTTGGCGGCGCCCGTAACCAGGAAAAGACCGCCTACGGTGGCCAAAAGAACATAAAGAATGTTGCCCAGGTTCATTGTGATGGGGCCCAGCACGTTGGCATAGGCGTGAGCACGGTAACCCACCTCGTAAAGCTCATCGTTCAGTTTGTCAAAGTCCTCTTTCACCATTTCCTCGCGGGAGAAGACCTTAACAACCTTTTGACCCGTCATAATTTCCTGAATGTAGCCCTCGGCCTTACCAACGGCCTTTTGCTGCGCCATAAAGTATTTCGCGCTGCCGCCGCCGATTTTGCCCGAAACAATGAACATAACCACAACGCCGCACAGCACCACAAGCGTCATAGGCACCGAATACCACAGCATTATGGAAAACACGGTGGTAACGATAATCACCGACTGCAAAAGGTGGGGGAGTGACTGGGAAACAAGTTGTCGCAGGGTGTCGATATCGTTGGTGTAGTGGCTCATAATATCGCCGTGCTTGTTCTGGTCAAAATATTTAATGGGCAAATTCTGCATTCCGTCAAACATTTTGCACCGCATTTTTGATAAAAAGCCCTGGGTTATAAAGGTCATAAGCTGGGTGTGGAGGAACATAAAAATCAGCGACAAAACATAAAGCACGATAAGGGTGATGATTTTAGGGCCGATTTCACCCATTGCGGCGGTAATGTCGGTGGAGCCTATTTCAAGATATTTTGTGATAACGGCAAGCACCTGCTGTGTGAACACCGAGGGAATTGCCGAAACAAGGGATGAAAAGACAATGCAAAAACAGGTGAAGGGGAGAAGGGCAGGGTAGGATTTAAACAGCAGTTTAATAACCCTTAAAAGCATTTTGGGGTCCATTTTTCGGGGCGACCTTGCGCCCTTTGGCAAACTTGCGGGTCTACTCATTGATGCCACCTGCCTTTACCTGCTGTGTGTAAACCTCACGGTAGATATCACTGCATTTGTGCAGTTCTTCGTGGGTTCCCTGTGCTGAAATACAGCCGCCGTCTAAAACCACAATTAAGTCGGCATCCATAACCGAAGCCACACGCTGGGCGATGATGATTTTGGTGGTTTCGGGAATGAAATTTTTAAAGCCTGCCCGAATGAGAGCATCGGTTTTGGTATCAACGGCGCTTGTTGAATCATCAAGAATTAAAATTTTAGGCTTTCGAACCAGTGCTCGGGCAATGCAAAGGCGCTGTTTTTGTCCACCAGAAACGTTGGTGCCGCCCTGCTCAATGAAGGTGTCGTAGCCTTTGGGGAAGGACATAACGAAATCGTGAGCCTGTGACAGTTTACAGGCCTCAATTAACTCCTCATCGGTGGCGGTCTCACAGCCCCAGCGCAAATTTTCCTTAATAGTGCCCGAAAACAGCAGGTTTTTTTGCAAAACCATTGCAACATTTTGTCTTAAGGTGTCAAGGTCGTAAACCTTTACGTTTTTTCCGCCCACCAAAACTTCACCTTCGGTGACGTCATAAAGGCGGTCAATAAGCTGAACAAGGGTGGTTTTGCTGGAGCCTGTGCCACCAAGCACGCCCACCGTCATTCCCGATTCAATCTTTAAATCTATGTTTTTAAGGGCAAACTGCTCGGCAGTTTTTGAATACTTAAAGGAAACGTTTTTAAACTCTATGCTGCCGTTTTCCAACTCATAAACGGGGTTTTCAGGGTTGGTTAAGGCAGGAATTTCGGTTAAAACCTCGTAAATTCGCTTAATGCTTTCGGCCGACATAGTCAGCATTACGTAAATCATTGAAAGCATCATAAGCTGCATTAAAATTTGCATGCCATAGGTAAGCATTGCCGAAATTTCGCCAACGTTAATGGTAGCGCCGCCGCTTGTTATAACAAGATAGGCGCCAACGGTCAAGACAAACACCATATTAAAATAAATGCAGATTTGCATCAGGGGTGAGTTTAGAGCAACAATGCGCTCGGCTTTGGTGAAATCAACGCGAATGTTTTCGCTGGCTTCCCTGAATTTTTCCTTTTCATATTCCTCACGGGAAAAGCCCTTGACAACGCGCATTGCCCTAACGTTTTCCTCAATGGACTCGTTTAAGCGGTCGTATTTTTTGAAAACGCGGCGAAAGGAGGGCATTGCCTTTCTTGCCACCATTAAAAGGCCGAAAACAAGGAAAGGAATGATAACCACGAAGCTTGTTGCAAGGCTTCCGCCCATAATGTATGCCATAATAACGGCGAAAACAAGCATAAGGGGGGCGCGCACCGCCGTTCTGATAATCATCATAAAGGACATCTGAACGTGGGTTATGTCGGTGGTAAGGCGTGTGACAAGGGATGATGTGGAAAACTTGTCGATGTTACTGAAGGAGAAGGTCTGAAGGCGTGAGAAAATATCGCGCCGCAGGTTTCGGGCAAAGCCCGATGAGGCCTTGGCGCTGGTAAAGCCTGCAAGACCGCCGCAGGTAAGGGACAGAAACGCCAAAACAACCAGCAAAACTCCCGTTTTGATAACGTCCTCCATTTGAACGGTGCCGCTTTGCAGATGATTAATAAGGTCGGCGGTTAAAAAGGGGATAAAACATTCAATAATAACCTCACCTGTCATTAAAAGCACGGTGAGAATGGCGGGGAATTTAAATTCCCCAACGCACTTTAAGAGGCGTTTGAACATTTAAAAATTCGCTTCCTTTCGAAGAATAGGGTTTAAAATATGTAAAAAATCACAAAGAATTGATTTTGCGCACAAGTTCGGGGATTTCGGAAACGTCATCCACCTCATAGGGGGCTTTTTGTTCCATTTCCTCAGGCCAAATGCCAATGGTTTTAACCCAAACAGGAACAACACCGGCGTTAAAGGCCCCTGCAATATCGTTATAAGGGTTGTCGCCCACGTAAAGCATTTCATCGGTTTCAAGGCCTAATTTTTCGCCCATTGCCTTAAAGGCGGCAGGGTGGGGCTTTGCAGGATATTTTTCATCATCGCAAATGATAACCTCATCAAAAAAGGGCCACAAATTCATAAGGTCAAGCTTAATGCTTTGGTTAGGCACCAGGCCGTTTGTTATAAGCCCAACCTTAAGCCCCATTTGGCGAAGGGTTTTTAGCATCGGCTTTGCAAAGGGGAACTGAACTGCGGCAAGGGGCCAACAGTATTTAAAAAGGCACTGCCAAATTTCCTCGCCCGTGGTACCAGGGAGAAAAACCCCAGCCTCAACCAGTTTTTTGCCCGTGTAAACCCAGCCGTGATAAATGTGCAGTTTTTCAATTTCAATAAGTTTTTCTATAAAATCCTCACAGGACAGGTCTTTTGGGATTTTGTGGCGGAGCCGTTTGTACATTTCGGGCAAAACCGCGCGAAGGGTACCGTAACGGTCGAAAAGAGTGTGGTCTAAATCAAAGAGGACACCTTTAATCATAAACTCAAGCCCCCTTTTTTATTCATCAAGCTTTAAAACTGCCATAAATGCTTCCTGCGGCACCTCTACGCTGCCAAGCTGGCGCATTCTCTTTTTGCCTTCCTTCTGTTTTTCAAGAAGTTTTTTCTTTCTTGTAATATCACCACCGTAGCATTTGGCAAGAACATCCTTTCGAAGCGCCTTAACGGTTTCACGGGCGATAACCTTGCCGCCAACGGCAACCTGAATGGGCACCTCAAAAAGCTGGCGGGGAATGAACTCCTTAAGTCGCTCGGCAATTTTTCTGGCTCTCCCGTAGGAATTATCGGCGTGAACAATGAAGGAAAGGGCATCAACCACGTCCCCTGCAAGGAGAACGTCAAGTTTTACAAGGCGTGAAGCCTCGTAGCCCTTCATTTCGTAATCATAGCTGGCGTAGCCTTTTGTTCGTGATTTAAGGGCATCGAAAAAGTCGTAAACAATTTCGCCCATCGGCATAACGTAGTGAATGTCAACGCGGTCGCCCATATATTTCATATCGGTGTAGGTGCCGCCCCTTTCCTCACAAAGCTGCATAATTGCCCCAACATAACTGCTGGGGGAATAGATATGCACATCGGCAACGGGCTCGAAGGCTTTTACAATGGTTGCAGGGTCGGGGTAGTTTGTGGGGTTGTCCACCGAAACGGTCTCGCCGCTTGTCAGCTCAAACTTATAAATAACGCTGGGGGCGGTGGTAACAAGGTCTAAATTAAACTCTCTTTCAAGGCGCTCCTGTATGATTTCCATATGCAAAAGTCCCAAAAATCCGCAGCGGAAACCGAAGCCCAAAGCCGAGGAGGTTTCGGCCTCGTAAAGCAGGGAGGCATCGTTTAGCTGCAGTTTTTCAAGGGCTTCCCGAAGGTCGCCGTAGCGGGCGCCATCGGCAGGGTAAATTCCGCAAAAAACAACGGGATTTGCCTTGCGGTAGCCCTCCAGCGGCTCGGCGGCAGGGGCATCGGATAAGGTTATGGTGTCGCCAACCTGAGCCTCGCTCACGGTTTTAATGGACGCGGCAAGATAGCCAACCTCACCGGCCTCAAGGCAGTCGCACTGTTCAAGAGAGAGCGCGCCTTTTCGGCCAAGCTCCACAACCTGCGCGGTGGCTCCCGTTGCCATCATTTTAATGGTGTCGCCAACCTTTATTTTACCGCTTACCACGCGGAAGAAAACCACAACGCCCTTGTAGGAGTCGTAGTAGGAGTCGAAAATGAGGGCCTTAAGGGGGGCTGTTCTATCCCCCTTCGGGGCAGGAATATCGGTGATGATTCGCTCAAGCACCTCTTCCACGTTGATGCCGCTTTTGGCGCTGATTTTGGGGCAACCAACGGCAGGAATACCAATGATATCCTCGATTTCGTTTATCACCCTGTCGGGTTCGGCAGAGGGCAAATCAATTTTGTTGACAACGGGCAAAAGCTCCAGCCCGTGGTCGGCCGCAAGGTAGGTGTTGGCAAGGGTCTGGGCCTCAATGCCCTGCGAAGCATCAACCACAAGCACAGCGCCTTCGCAGGCGGCAAGGGAACGGGAAACCTCGTAGTGAAAGTCCACGTGCCCGGGTGTGTCGATTAAATTAAGCTCGTATTTAACCCCATCCTTGGCGGTGTAATAAAGGGTTATGGCGTGGGCCTTAATGGTAATGCCGCGCTCCCTTTCCAAATCCATACTGTCGAGAATCTGCTCGGACATCTCTCTTGACGACACCGAATCGGTGAGCTCTAAAAGGCGGTCGGCAAGGGTGGATTTACCGTGGTCAATATGGGCGATAATGCAAAAATTTCTTATGTTTTCAAGTGGGAATGACACAAAATCTCTCCTCAAGATAATATACACAGTAATTATACCATAAAAATTACCATAATACAAATAAATATTATTTAATAAATTGTTAATATTTTCAGGCAAATTCACCGCGAAAATTGTCGAAAAAGAATGTGAAACCCTTATTGAAAAATAAGCGAAAAAAGTGTATAATGGATGCAGTGCAATTTAGCGCGGCATCCATTCTTTTTATTAAAGGATTTTTTAAATGGAATTTTTGAAGGATGTGCTGAAAAGCGAGCCTGCATTCTCGCGGCTCAAAGAAAATCTTGAAGGCGGAAAAAGGTGCATTGCCGCCACGGGGCTTTCACGAATTCACACGGCGCTCGTTACTGCGGCGCTGGAGAGAAAATGCGTGGTAATAACACCCGATGAGCCCTCGGCAAACGAGGTTTACGATGATTTGATAAACCTGGGTGTCAATGCGGTTTATTTCCCCTCAAGAGATTTGTGCTTTAGCGATGCGGGCGTATCAAAGGACTATGAAATTAAAAGAATAAACACCCTGTCAAGGCTTCTTGACGGGGCTTTTGGCGTGCTTGTTTGTCCCGTTTCGGCCGCCGCCTCACGCACCGTGCCAAGGGCGGTTTTAAGGGACAGCATTTTAACCCTTAAATGCGGCGATGAGGTTGACATAACAACACTCTGTGAGAGACTTGAAAATTTAGGTTACAAACGAAGCGAAACGGTTGACGGCATCGGAATGTTCTCGGTGCGCGGCGGCATTATCGACATTTTTTCCTCCCTTAACGAGGCCCCCACCCGAATTGAACTGTGGGGCGATGAAATTGACACCGTTTGTGCCTTTGATTTAAGCACCCAGCGGCGCACCGAAAGTCTTAATGAGGTTAAAATCGGCCCTGCCAGCGAGGTCTTTTGTGATAGCAGGGCGCTGGCGGCAGAGCTTGAAGGCTTCAGGGACAGCGTAAAGCGCCTGCCCGATTTGGCGCGGGAAAACCTTAACCGTGACATTGACAGGCTTAAAGGCGGCGTTTGCTTCTGCCTTGACCGTTACGCCCCCTTTATTTACGGCAAAACGGAAACGGTGCTTGATTATGCCCAGAACGCCGTTTTTATATTAAGTGAAAGCGGCAACTGTGAAAGCCGCTTGGAGTCTTTTAGGGTGCTTCAAAACGAGGATATTAAAAAGGCGGTGGAGCAGGGGTTTTTATGCCACAAAGAGCCCACCTTTTCCCTGTCTACAGGGGAGTTTTTTGACTCGGTTTGCCCCCTTGTTATTGCCGACAGTTTTTCGAGAGGGAAGTACCCCAAAGAAATTGACGGACTCATTTGTTTCGATTACAAGCGCTCATCCCCCTGGCGCGGCGACCTTGATGCGCTTTTAGAGGATTTGGAATTCACCCTTGAAAACGGGGGCGCCGCCGTGATTGCGGCAGGGGAGGAAAAGGCGGCAAGGGTGCTGCTTGGCGATTTAAACGACAGGGGAATTCCTGCCGTTTTAAGCCTTAACCGTGAAAAAATCACGGCAGGGGTAACGGTTATAACGGGGGGATTAAGCTCGGGCTTCCAGTTGCCCTCGTTAAAATTTTCCTTCATAACCCACCGCCACATAAACGGTGAAAAGCGCCGTGTAAAGCGGCACAGGGCAGGCAAGGAAATCGGCAGCATTGAGGAACTGAAAATCGGTGACTACGTTGTTCACGCCGTTCACGGCATCGGTATTTTCGGCGGCATTAACAAGATAACAAGTCAGGGTGTCACCAAGGATTACGTTAAGATTACCTACGCCAAGGGTGATGTGCTTTACGTTCCCGTAACACAGCTTGACCTTGTGAGTAAATATATCGGCGCGGCCGATGAGGGCGGCGTTAAAATTCATAAACTCGGCGGCGCCGAGTGGCAAAAGACAAGGGCCAGAGTGCGCAGGGCCGTTAAGGATATGGCAAAACAGCTGACAACCCTTTACGCTAAACGAATGAGCACAAAGGGGCACGCCTTTTCACCCGATACCGATTTGCAAAGCGATTTTGAGCGCCGCTTCCCCTTTGATGAAACACCCGACCAACTGCGAAGTGTTGATGAAATCAAGGGTGATATGGAGCGCGCCGTTCCAATGGACAGGCTTCTTTGCGGTGATGTTGGGTTCGGCAAAACCGAGGTGGCTCTCCGCGCCGCCTTTAAGTGCGTAAGCGAGGGCAAGCAGTGCGCCCTTTTGGTGCCCACCACCATTCTTGCCTGGCAGCACTATAACACCGTTTTATCCCGCTTCGGCGACCTGCCGCTGGAAGTGAAAATGCTCTCCCGTTTTGTCACGAAAAGAGAACAGGAAAAGGTTATAAGGGGCCTTAAAAACGGCACCGTTGATATGGTTATCGGCACCCACCGAATGATATCGGCCGATGTTAACTTCCGTGATTTGGGACTTGTTATCGTTGATGAGGAACAGCGCTTCGGCGTTTCCCAAAAGGAAAGGCTTAAGGAAAAATATCCTGCGGTGGATGTTCTAACCCTTTCTGCAACCCCTATTCCCCGAACCCTTAATATGGCAATGTCGGGGCTTCGGGATATGTCCTCCATTGATGAGGCGCCAAGCGACCGCCACCCCGTGCAGACCTACGTTTTAGAGCATAACCGCGGCGTGCTTCTTGATGCCATAAACAAAGAGCTTCGCCGCGGCGGACAGGTTTACTACCTGCACAACCGTGTTGAATCCATTGAAAAGGTTGCCGCAAGGCTTAAGGCCGACCTGCCCGAGGACACCCGCGTTGCCGTTGCCCACGGCAAAATGAGTGAGGATGAGCTGTCCCGTGTTTGGAAAAGCCTTATGGATGCCGAAATTGACGTTCTGGTTTGCACCACCATTATTGAAACGGGGGTAGACGTGGCAAACGCCAACACCCTTATTATTGAGGATGCCGACCGAATGGGCCTTGCCCAGCTTCACCAGCTTCGCGGCCGCGTTGGAAGAAGTCCCAGGCGCGCCTACGCCTATTTTTGTTTCAGAGGCGGCAAGGCTATGAACGAAAACGCCCTTAAAAGGCTTGAGGCCATAAGGGAGTTCACCGAGTTCGGCTCGGGCATTAAAATCGCCATGCGCGACCTTGAAATAAGGGGCGCAGGCAGTATTTTAGGCGGCGAACAGCACGGAAATATGGAGGCTGTTGGTTACGATATGTACCTAAAACTTCTTGCCGATGCGGTTAAGGAGGAAAAGGGTGAGGAGGTCAAAGAAGAAGCCCCCTGCACCGTGGATTTAAGCATTTCGGCCCACATTCCGCCCGATTACATTGAGTCCTTGCCTGCCCGCCTAGGCATTTACAGGCGTATTGCCGAAATAAAAACCGATGAAGACGTAAGTGATGTTATTGATGAGCTTATCGACCGCTTCGGCGACCCGCCAAAGGCGGTTGAGGGGCTGATTTCTGTGGCGCGGCTTCGCCAGACCGCCGCGGCAAACGGCATTTATGAAATTAAAGAGGATGCGGGCGGAATTCGCCTTGGGGTTAACGGTCTTGAAGCAGACACAATGCTTAAACTGACCTCGGCCTTCGGCAAAAACGTTTTTGTTAAAGGCAGCGCCGAAAAACCCTATTACTACATTAAAACCACAAAGGGCATCTTGGCTGAAGTTGAGGAAATCCGCAAAGCTTTAGCGGAATTGTAACGGGCTGCCTGTCCGCATTACCGCCCGTAAGCCGGTTGTTTGCTTATTTGTAAAATTTGTGTTAAAGGTATTTCATTTTTGTAATATATATGATATAATAAATTGATTAAGTATAATGGAAGGAGGTATTTGCTTTGGTTAAACGGTTAGCGGCGATGGTTTTGGCGGCTGTTTTGTGCCTTTTGCTCACTGCCTGCTCGGGTGTGGGCACAGGCGAAAATCTTTTAAGCCCCCCTGAACCCAGCGGGGAATACGCCCTTATTTCATCCGCTTTAAAGGAAAGCGTTACGGGCAAATACACCCTTAAATACCCCACGAAAGGGGATTATCGCTCGGCAATTATCGTAAGCGATTTAAACGGCGACAAAACAAACGAGGCCATCGCCTTTTATTCCACCACCACCGACAACACCGTTACGGTGCATATTAACTTTATTCTAAAGCAGAACGGTGTTTACAAAAGCGTTGGTGACATTAAGATTATCGGCAGTGACGTTGAGTGCGTTGAGTTTGCCGATTTGGATAAAAACGGTAACACCGAAATCATTGTTGGCTACAACATTTACGGCAACGTTGAAAAGCAGGTTGCGGTTTACGAGTTTAAGGGAAACACACCCGTTCAGAAGTGCCTTGAAAAGTACACCGAGTTTATCGTTTGCGACCTTGATGCCGATGGGGTTAGCGGTCTTTTCATCGCCGACCTGAATTCTGCCGACAAAACCGCCGTTGCAAAGCTTATGCAGGTTAGTGACGGAGGCATCGTGCAAACAGGCAGTTGCCCTCTTGACGGCAACGTAACCTCCTATTTTGCGCCACAGCTTACAAAACTGGAAAGCGGCCGCCCTGCGGTTTACATTGATGCCGTTAAGGGCACGGGAATGCTTACCGAGGTGGTTTATTACGAAAACGGCAAGCTGACAAACCCATTTTTTGACCCCGAAACGCAGGTCACACAGGCTACCTACCGTGAAAGTCTGGTTACCTGCCGCGACATAAATTCCGATTCCATTTTGGAAATTCCAATGCTTTCCCCCCTGCCTGCGGCATCAAACCTTATGCTGACCGATGGTATTTCGGTAACAAAATGGTGCGTGCCTAAAGAAAACAGTTTAATCGTTGTAAGGTCTATGCTTATGAACTACACCGATGGTTATTCCCTGCGAATTCCCGATAAGCTTTCAGGCAAGTTTTGCGTAATGAAAAAAACCGATTCAAGGCTTCGCGTTTTCTATTTCTATGATGAGGAAAGCGGCAAGGCCACGGGGGAACTTTTCAGAATGCAGGCGGTTGCCGAGAAAACCTGGGATTCTGCCGAATTCGGCCGTGACGGTTTTGATGAACTGACCAGAGCAAACGGTCTTGTTTTTGCCTGCCGTTTAGGAAATTTTGAGGGTGCCGAAGCGGTTACCAAGGAAGATATATTAAACATTTTCACTCTCAACAAGGAGGAGTAAAATTGAAACGAATTTTAATTGTTGAAGATGAGGTTGCCATCAGAGAATTTGAGTGCATCAACCTGGGCCGCGTGGGCTATGAAACGGTTGAGGCAGGCTCTGGAGAAGAGGCTCTCGAAATTTACGACAGCGCCGCAGAGCCCTTTGATATTGCTCTTTTGGATATTTCAATGCCCGGAATGGACGGCTTCTCCCTTTGCAAGGAATTAAGAAAGAGAAGCGCATCCCTTGGCATTATAATGCTCACCGCCCGCACCCAGGAAATGGATAAAATTAGCGGACTTATGCTGGGGGCTGATGACTACATTACAAAGCCCTTTTCACCAACCGAGCTTCTTGCCCGCGTTGACTCGCTCTACAGAAGGGTTGAAATGCAAAAGGCCAGCACGGCGCCTCAGCAAAGCGAAGAAATAAGGCTGGGCGAATTTTCACTTAATCTTCGCCGCCGCACCCTTACAAAAGGGGATAAGAACATTGAACTGACTCAGGTTGAGTTCCAAATTGTTGAATACTTTTTCCAAAACCCCGATACAGCCCTTGGCCGCACCGACATTTTGAACAAGGTGTGGGGCGCATCCTTTTTCGGGGAAGAAAAAATCGTTGACGTTAACATAAGGCGCCTTCGTATGAAAATTGAAAATGACCCCTCAAACCCCTCCCATCTGGTAACCGTTTGGGGCATGGGCTATAAGTGGAACACGAAGGGGTAAGGCCCCCTTGTTATGCCGCAAAGCGGTGCAACATATCGACACAAATCGATATACCACCGTTGGTGGAGAGAATGAAAGGAGGGGAGAAACGGGCATGGAAATGGAACTTAAATTTAAAAGCATAGGCACGCGCTGGTTTGTCAACGTGTTTGCTATTTTCGCGGTAGTTATCACCATTGTTTGCGTTGTTTGCTGTGTTGCGGTTAATTCCCTGCTTCTTGAAAGGGTGCAAACCTCGGCCTCGGAATACGCGCAACCCTTTTCGGTTCTGGCTGTGGTAGAGGAAAAGAACTTTACGGAATCTGCCCGCCTTTTTGCCGAGGAATTTGAGCACAAGGATAAAATTGAGGTACAAATCATTGACAAAAACGGCAACGTTTTCGTTACCACCAACGGCTTTGAGCCAATAACCGAAGAAATGCCCGACTATGAGGCCGCCGTTTCGAGCCAGCGCGGCACGGGGCTTTGGCGAGGCAAAAATGCAGGCGGCGAGCCCGTTTTGGCCGAAACCACCGTGCTTGACAGCGCAGAAGGGCAGTCCCTGGGGGCAGTTCGCTTTGTGGTATCTTTAAAGGAGGCCAACAGGCAGAGCTTTTTCCTTTGCGCCGTGATAATCGGTGTGGCCGCCCTGTTTCTCGGTTTTTCCACCTTCTCGGGAATTTTCTTTATCCGTTCTATTGCAAAGCCCATAAGGGATGTTAGCAACTCGGCGAGAAAAATTGCAATGGGTGAATTCAAAACCCAAATTGAAACCGACAGAAACGATGAAATCGGCGAGCTGTGTGATGCCGTTAACTATATGGCGAGCGAACTGGACCGCGCCGAAAACCTTAAAAACGATTTTATTTCCTCGGTTTCTCACGAACTGCGAACCCCACTTACCGCCATTCGCGGCTGGGGTGAAACGGCTAAAATGTCGGTAGGCGCCGATGATGCCCTTGTTGAAAAGGGCCTTGAGGTTGTTCTCAACGAGTCGGAGCGCCTTTCAAAGCTGGTTGAGGAGTTGCTCGATTTCTCCCGCATGCAGTCGGGCCGCCTTACGGTGAATGTGGGAAGACTGAACGTTACAAGGCTTGTTTCCGCCTCTGCCGATATGTACGTTGAGCTTGCAAAACAAAGGGGCATTGAGTTAGTGGCCGTGCCTCCCAAAAACGACTGTGAGATTTTGGGCGATGCCGACCGACTCAAGCAGGTGTTCGTTAACATTATTGATAACGCGGTGAAATACAGCGAAGCGGGTGGCCAGGTTCTCATTGAACAACACGTGGAGGAAAGCTGTGTCCGTATTGTGGTTAAGGATACGGGTGTGGGAATTCCTGCGGCCGACATTGACCGAGTTAAGGAGAAATTCTTTAAATCCAATAAAACCGTGAGAGGAAGCGGTATTGGTCTTGCCGTTGCCGATGAAATCGTTAAACAGCACCAGGGCCTTTTGTTTATTGAAAGCACCGAGGGCGTTGGCACCACGGTTACGGTTGTTTTCCCCCTTTGCGAGCAGGAGCAGGAGGTTGCATTAGAGCCCGGAAAACTTACCGATGGCGAAACCACACAAATCCAAGAGGAAGAAAACAATGAGCAAATGTAAATACACCTCCATAGGCGGTCAGGCGCTTATTGAGGGAATTATGATGAAGGGTAAAAAGAAAACCGCTATGGCGGTCAGGGGCAAGGATGGACAAATCATTTTAGAACCTGTAAATTTTACCTCCGTAAAGGACAAATATAAATTTTTAGGCGCCCCCGTTATTCGCGGTGTCGTGAACTTTGTGGAAAGTATGGTGCAGGGCTACTCCGCAATGATGAAATCGGCCGACCTTTCGGGATTTACCGAGGATGAAGACGAGGTTAGCGGCGCTCAAATGGGCGTTATTGGCGTTGTCGCCTTCGTTTTGGCCCTCATTTTGGCCGTGGGACTTTTTATGTATCTTCCAGCCCTGCTTTTTGATGGACTGAATTTTCTGACAGGCGGTGTTATAACCCCGTTTAAAAGTCTTTTTGAGGGTCTTTTAAAGCTGGCCGTTTTCGTGGCCTACGTTGCCGCCGTTTCGGCGATGAAGGACATAAAGCGTGTTTTTGCCTACCACGGGGCCGAGCATAAAACCATTTTTTGCTTTGAAAAGGGACTGCCGCTGACCGTTGAAAACGTGAGGGCTCAAAAGAGGCTTCATCCCCGTTGCGGCACCTCCTTTATGATTTTGATTTTCATTGTAAGCATTATAATTTCAACCCTCATTCAGACCATTTTCCCCACCCTTATTTTAAACCGATTTGTTTGGGTGGCTGTGAAAATTCTCATTATCCCCCTTGTGTGCGGCCTGGGCTACGAGCTGATTAAAATTTGCGGAAAGCACGACAATCTTTTTACAAAAATCGTTGCCTTTCCGGGTCTTCAGCTGCAACGCCTCACCACCAGGGAACCGGATGATGATATGATTGAGATTGCCATTGCGGCCCTTAACGCCGTTTTGGAAGATGAGGACAGGGAGCAACAAAATTGACAATTTTTTCCGCATATAACGACACAAAAAACAAACTGCGCGCGGCAGGCATTGAGCCTTACGTTTTCGAGGCCAAGCAGATAATCCGCTTTGTGACAAAATATTCAAACGCGCAGATTTTGGACAAATATATGGAGGAGCTTGGCCCCATTAAGGAGCAGTTTTTAAAAAGCGTGGTGGCAGGCAGGGTAAAAAGGGTGCCTCTTCAGTATCTTCTTGGGGAGTGGTCCTTTTTCGGCTACGATTTTTACGTTGGCAAGGGCGTTTTATGCCCCCGCCCCGACACCGAGGTTTTGGTTGAAACCGCTTTAGAACTTGTGGGAAACCGCCCCGCTAAAATTGCCGACCTTTGCGCAGGCACGGGCTGTGTGGGCATTTCGGTGGCAAAGGAAAAGCCTATAACCCTTATAACGGCGGTGGAAAAGTACGATGCCGCCTACGATTATCTTACAAAAAATATTAAAAAGAACGGCGCTGAAAATGTAATTGCCGTTAAAGCAGATATTGAAACCTATGAAACAAACGAAAAATTTGACCTTATTTTAAGTAACCCTCCCTATATAAGCCAAAGGGAAATGGCCGCCATAGATGAGGAAACCAAGAACGAGCCCGAAACAGCCCTTTTCGGCGGTGAGGACGGCCTCAAATTTTACAAAATTATACTTGATAAGTGGCTTTCGCGACTAAATGAGGGCGGCGCCCTTGCCGTGGAGGTCGGTGCAGGAATGAGCCAGAGCGTTAAAGAGCTTTTTCTTGCCGCAGGTCTTAAAAACGTGAAAACAAAAGAGGATATAAACGAAATCAAAAGGGTTGTTTATGGTACTCTTTAAATAATACAATATAATCACAGAAAAGTTTTGAATAAAGGAGACAAGCAAAATGGCAGAAGACAAAATCAAAGCACTGGAAACGGCCATGAGCCAAATTGAAAAGCAGTTCGGCAAGGGCGCTATTATGCGGCTGGGTGAAAATGCAGGAATGAACGTTGAGCACATTAAAACGGGCTCTATTGCTCTTGATAAAGCCCTTGGTATCGGCGGTGTGCCCAGAGGCCGAATTGTGGAAATTTACGGCCCCGAATCATCGGGTAAAACCACCGTTGCCCTCCACATTGTGGCCGAATCCCAGAAAAAGGGCGGCACGGCGGCATTTATTGATGTTGAGCACGCTCTCGACCCTGTTTATGCCGCAAATCTGGGCGTTGACATTGATTCTCTCCTTGTTTCTCAACCCGACACGGGTGAGCAGGCACTTGAAATCACCGAAGCCCTTGTTCGCTCGGGCGCCATTGACGTTGTTGTTATTGACTCGGTTGCAGCCCTTGTGCCCAAGGCCGAAATTGAGGGCGAAATGGGTGACAACCACGTGGGTCTCCACGCAAGACTTATGTCACAGTCCCTTCGTAAGCTGGCAGGCGCCATTTCAAAATCCAACTGCGTTGCCGTGTTTATTAACCAGCTTCGCGACAAAATCGGCGTATTCTACGGCAGCAGTGAAACCACCACGGGTGGCCGCGCCCTTAAGTTCTACGCCAGTGTTAGAATTGACATAAGAAAGATTGAAACCCTAAAACTGAACGGCGAAATGATAGGCTCCAGAACAAGGGCTAAAATCATTAAAAACAAGGTTGCGCCCCCCTTCCGCGAGGCCGAATTTGACATTATGTATGGCAAAGGAATTTCCCGCGAGGGCGAGCTTGTTGATATGGGTGTTGCTTCTGGCATTATTATTCGCTCGGGTGCCTGGTTTAGCTATGGCGATATGAAGCTGGGTCAGGGCAGGGACAACACCAAGCAGCTGCTTTGCGAAAACAAGGCTCTTTCCGATGAAATTGAGGCAAAAATTACCGCTTATTATGAAAATCTCGGCAAAAAAACCGTGGAAACCGAGGATGAGGTTCCCGGCATTATGCCCGTTCAGGCCGAAACACCGGCCTCGGAGCCCAAGCGCCGCCGCAAGGTTAACATTGACATCGCCGTTGACTAATGAAAAAAACGGTTTTGTCGGTGAGTCCACCCAAAAGGCACCAAAGCACGGTGACCTTTTCCGATGGCACCCTTTTAACGCTTGACAGCGATTATCTGCTCACCGCCTCGATTCTTACAGGCGCGCAGATGGATGAAGCTGAAATAGAAAACCACAGGGCCGCTTCCGACTTTGTCAGAGCCAGGAGCAGGGCCTTGTGGTATTTGTCACGTTCCGACCACAGCGAAAAAGCCCTTTTGGATAAACTGAAAAGGG
>JAZSBX010000047.1:0-4008 GCA_045602605.1 Acutalibacteraceae bacterium | reverse complement strand
GCTTGATAGGGTGTCCTCCTCAACCGAGGAAATGTAGGCATCAATGCCGTTGGAAATAGCAAGAATAAGAGCGATGCCGATTATACCGATAGAGCCTGCAAAGGCGGTTAAAAAGGTTCTCGCCTTTTTGGTGAGCAGGTTGTTAAAGCTGAGAGACAGGGCGGTGAAAAAGGACATTGAAACCTTTTTATCCTTTTTTTCTTTCTTCTTTTTCTTTTCATCATTCTTTATTTCCTGTTCCTCGCAAAAGGGGTCGGAGTCGGAAACAATGTTGCCGTCAAGCAGATGCACCGTTCTTGTGGCATAGGTTTCGGCAAGCTCGGGGTTGTGGGTGACCATAATAACAAGGCGGTCGCGGGCAATTTCCTTTATAAGCTCCATAATCTGAACGCTGGTTGCGGAATCAAGGGCGCCTGTGGGCTCATCAGCAAGCAAAATTTCGGGGTTGTTAACCAAAGCTCTGGCAATGGCCACACGCTGCATCTGACCGCCCGACATTTGGCTGGGCTTTTTGTTAAGCTGGTCGCCGAGGCCAACCTTAACGAGGGCGTGTTTCGCCCTTTCGCGGCGCTCTTTTCTTGACACACCCGAAAGGGTAAGGGCAAGTTCAACGTTAGCCAGCACGCTTTGGTGCTCAATAAGATTATAGCTTTGGAAAACAAAGCCAACCCTGTGGTTGCGGTAGGTGTCCCAATCGTGGTCGCTGAAGTTTTTGGTGGATTTCGAGTCAATGATAAGGTCGCCTGAGGTGTACTTATCAAGACCGCCGATAATGTTAAGCAGGGTTGTTTTACCACAGCCCGAATG
This sequence comes from Acutalibacteraceae bacterium, assembly GCA_045602605.1. Classification (GTDB taxonomy): domain Bacteria; phylum Bacillota; class Clostridia; order Oscillospirales; family Acutalibacteraceae; genus SIG587. The sequence continues at coordinate 3,201 of JAZSBX010000047.1, read as the reverse complement.
ACCTAAAATCGCCACAAACTCATTTTTTCTGAAGGAGATATCAACCCCTTTAAGGGCGTCAACCTTTTCATCGCCTGTTTTATAGGTTTTAATAATATTTTTTAGTGTCAGCATTGCCTTTAACTCTTTTCTGAAAGGTATTTTTTCTAATTATACACTATTTTACCAAAATATGTATTTCTAAATTGTAAATTTTAAGCGGCCTTTTAAAGCCGCTTAAAAAATCCTACTTAAACATTGTCTGAACACCGTCAACCAAATCGCCTACGGCGTGAACAATTTTTGATGAACCCTTTGAAAGGTTGTGGTTATCCTTGCCGAGCATCATTTTAGCGGCGGCATAGGCGACCATTCCTGCCGCCATACCTGCGCCCATTCCCTTAACAAAGGACATTGCCGAGCCTTGTTTTTGCATTTTAAAACCTCCTTTAACCTTATTTTTAGGCATTAAAGGAGGTTTTATTCTCTAAAAACTATTTAGTTCCGAAAATTCTGTCGCCTGCATCACCTAAACCAGGGAGAATGTAGGCGTGGTCGTTTAGTTTTTCATCAAGACCTGCGCAGTAAACGGGAACATCGGGGTGGGCCTCGGTGAAGGCTTTAAGACCTTCGGGGGCGGCGATAACGCAAAGGAATTTAATGCGCTTGGGGTTGTGCTTTTTGATGCTTGCAACGGCATCAATGGCAGAGCCGCCTGTGGCCAGCATTGGGTCAAGAACGAAAACATCGCGCTCGGGAAGGTCGCTGGGCAGCTTGCAGTAATAATCAACGGGCTGGTGGGTTTCGGGGTCACGGTACATACCGATGTGGCCAACCCTTGCGGCAGGGATAAGGTTTAAAATGCCGTCAACCATACCAAGACCTGCTCTGAGAATGGGAACAATAGCCATTTTTCTGCCCTTTAATGCCTTTGCCTTGGTGGTCATCAGGGGTGTTTCAACCTTAACGTCCATAAGGGGTAAATCGCGGGTGGATTCATAGCACATAAGCATTGCGATTTCGCTTACCAGCTCTCTGAACTGTTTTGAGCCTGTGCGCTTGTCCCTTAAAATTGTGAGCTTGTGCTGAATAAGGGGATGGTCCATTACAACTACATTGTCGTTCATTTTAAAATTCCTCTCTTTAGTGTGACAGGACTCGAACCTGTCACGGTTTCGCTCGCCGCCTTTTATATTGCGGCTTTGCACTTATTTTTGCAAGGCGCCAGCCTTGCTTCAAATTTCTTGCTTCGCCGAATAAAAAATTCGGCGGCAGAAACTTTTTAACCTGTTAAACTAAAAATTTTTGTATAAGACGAAGCCGACAAAACTTGAGGATACTGCTGTATTTCAAGTTTTGAGGCAAAGTATTATCGAAAATTTTTGTTTGCAGGCGCGGCAGGTTCGAGTCCTGTCACACTACTGCATATTTTCAATTTCGGTTATTTTATCAACGCGCCTTTGATGTCTGCCACCCTCAAAAGCGGTGTCTACAAAGAGGTCAACGAGTTCTAATGCTGTGCCGATGCCGATAACCCTGCCCCCAAGGCACAAAACGTTTGCATCGTTGTGCAGGCGGGTGTATTTAGCGCTGAAGTGGTCGGAACAAACTGCGGCGCGAATGCCCTTTACCTTATTGGCGGCAAGGCTCATTCCAATTCCCGTTCCGCAAACCAGAATTCCAAGGTCACATTCCTTGTTTGCAACCGCAAGGCTTACAGGCTTTGCAATATCGGGATAGTCAACCGATGCAGCCTCCTTAATTCCGAAATCGCTGATTTGAAAACCACGGGCTGTCAAATGCTCAATAATTGCATTTTTGTGCTCAAAACCGCCGTGGTCACAGCCGATAGCAATTTTCATTTTAGTTTTCTCCCTTTTTTTGCTTTAATTCCCTTTCGGCCTGGGGCAGCCTTAAGTAAAAGGGCAAAAGCGCCTCAGGGGAAACGGTGTTGTTTTCTTTTATCATATCAAACGCGGCAAGGGCAACACCCTCGGCGTGTTGGTATTTAAGGGTTTCATCGGCCTTTTTAACCTTTGGCAGGTGCCTGGCTTTTTCATAGAACATATCGGCGCCGTCACCGATAACAAAAATATCGCTTTCACTAATACTGCCAAGCTCTGAAATGAGTTCATTCACCATTTGCGCGCGGTCATCACAAAGGCGGGTGACAATGCCATTTTCACAGCGGAAAAGAGCATTGTAAACCTGATTGCAACGGGCATCCATAACGGCGCAAACAATGCCGTTTAAATGGCGGAGTCTATAGGCCATTGAAAGGAGGGTTGAAACGGCGCAGCAGGGCTTTTTATCCTTTATGGCAAGCCCTTTTACGGCGCTTATTCCGATTCTAATTCCCGTAAATGAGCCCGGGCCGCAGGACACGGCAAGACTATCGATATCATCAAGGTTAAGCTTGGCGTTTTTCAGGGTGTTTTCCACCATTGGCATAAGCGTTTCGGAATGAGTGAGCTTAACGTTTGAAAAGGAGGAGGAAACGAGCCTGCCATCCTCAAAAATTGCACAGGAAGCAGGGGTTGCCGAACACTCAACTGCCAGAATTTTCATAAGGTTTTCCCCTTGTCACTGTAATTTTACGGGTGGTTCCGTTAATATTTTTAATATCAACGAAGACAGTGTCATCATCAAGCGCGCCCAGAATGTTTTCACTCCACTCGGCAACAACAACGCCACCCATATCGCGGTAATCAAAAAAGCCGCTGGAATAAAGGTCCTCCCAAGAGGAAATACGGTACATATCAAAATGATAGATGTTAAGTCTGCCACCTAAATATTCATTCATAAGAGCAAAGGTGGGTGAGGTCACTCTGCCGCCGAATCCCAAACCCTTTGCAAGGCCTGATGTAAAGCAGGTTTTGCCTGCGCCCAGGTTTCCTGTGAAGGCCACCACCTGACCGCTTTTGAGGGTTTGCGCCAGCCTTTCGGCAAAGGCACGGGTTTGCTCGGGTGAGTGTGATATAAACTGTTCCATTTTTATCACCGAAATATATTGTAACACAAATTTTCCTTAAAGGGAAGAGGTACTTGAAATTATTTTTAAATTACTCTATAATATAGATTGTATAATTGTGTTTATCGGAAAGGAGAAGGCTCTGTGGGTAAAATTTGGGGCGCTATTGCCGACTACATTCGTGAGTGCGATAAAATTATGCTGCTGCTTTGCCTTTTTGCAGGCGGCTACGGCTGTGTTGGAGTGCTTAC
>JAZSBX010000046.1:0-10501 GCA_045602605.1 Acutalibacteraceae bacterium | reverse complement strand
ATCAATTACGGCGGCAGAGATGAAATTGTTGCGGCCGTTAAGGAAATCGTAAGCGGCGGCTACACCGAAATCACCGAGGAGTTAATAAGCGAGAAGCTTTACACAAGGGGCGTTCCCGACCCCGATTTAATTATCAGACCCAGCGGAGAATTAAGACTTTCAAATTTCCTTATTTGGCAGAGCGCCTATTCGGAATTTTGGTTTTCCAACGTTTTGTGGCCTGATTTTAAACCTAAACATTTGGAGGAGGCAATAAATGCCTTCAATCAAAGGGACAGAAGAATGGGAGGACTCGGCAAATAATGAAGCAAAGAATTCTTTCGGGGGTTGTGATGGCGGTAATCGTTGCGGCTGTTTTACTGCTCAGCATTCCTTTTTCCATTGCCATTACCCTGTTTTTAGGGGTTATATGCTGTGTGGCAGTTTATGAAATGCTTTATAACACAAAGCTTGTGGAAAACAAAACGGTTGTGGCCGTTTCGGTTGTTTTTGCAGGTATGATGAAGCTTGCCTACACCTTTAGGGATTTGCTTAAAGAATATTTAAACGGACAGAACCTTACCGAAATTCTAACGGTTTGCTTTGCACTGTTTCTTATAATTTACGCGGTGGCAAGGCATAATAGCTTTACGGCAAAGCAAATGTGTTTTTCCTTCGCAATGCCGGTGCTGTTAAGCTATGCCTTTAACAGTATTGAGTATATTTATTTGCAGTCGGGCCTTTCGTTTTACGGACTTTTAATGCTTGTGAATTTTTCCTGCATTAACGACATTGGCGCCTACTTTATCGGCTCCAAATTCGGCAGGCATAAAATGACGCCTGTCATAAGCCCTAAAAAAACGGTTGAGGGGGCTGTCGGCGGTATGGCCGTATCCCTTGCTGCAACGGTTATCATTGTGGCGCTTTTTAACGGCCTTAAGTTTGATATTATAATGATTAAGTGGCTCATTGCCACCCCCGTTTTTTGTGTTATTGGAATTTACGGCGATTTAATGGCATCGGTTATAAAGCGATATGCCGGAATTAAGGATTACAGTAACGTTATTCCCGGTCACGGTGGAATTATGGACCGCCTTGACAGTATTTTGCTCATTGCTCCCGCAATGGAACTTTTATTTAAACTTTTGCTAAAGTAGGGCTTAAAAATGAAAAAAAGTCTTATAATTCTTGGTTCCACAGGCTCAATCGGCACGCAAAGCCTCACCGTTGCCCGCCAAAACGGCTGGCGCGTTACGGGTCTTGCGGCAGGCAGTAACGTGGATTTAATTGAAAAGCAGGTCAGGGAATTTAAGCCCTTAAAGGTCGCTCTTTTCAGCGAGGCGGCAGCAGAGGAATTAAAAATTCGAATTGCCGACACCGACACTAAGGTGCTTGCAGGTGTTTCGGGCGTTTGTGAGGTAGCCGAAAGCGAGGGTGACCTTGTTCTTAATGCCATTGTGGGCATTGCAGGTCTTCGCCCCACAATTTCGGCCCTTAAGGCAGGCAAGCAGTTTGCCCTTGCCAACAAGGAAACCCTTGTGACGGGCGGAAGCCTTGTTACCGCCCTTGCAAAGGAAAAAGGAATTAAAATTTTGCCGGTTGACAGCGAGCATTCGGCAATTTTTCAGTCTTTACAAGGCGCGCCCCAAAACTCCCTTAAAAAGATTTTATTAACCGCTTCGGGCGGCCCCTTCTATCAGAAAACCAGAAAAGAGCTTGAAAACGTAACCGTCGAGCAGGCTCTTAAACATCCCAACTGGTCAATGGGCGCCAAAATAACCATTGATTCGGCAACGCTTATGAACAAGGGCCTTGAGGTTATTGAGGCTGTGCACCTTTTCGGCATTAAAGCCGAGGATATTGAGGTGCTGGTTCACAGGCAAAGCATTCTCCATTCGGCCGTTGAGCTGGTTGACGGAGCCGTTATCGGTCAGCTTGGCACCCCTGATATGAAACTGCCCATTCAGTATGCTCTGACCTACCCCGAAAGGGCAAACGTGGCCTACGAAAGGTTGAGCCTTGCCGATATCGGCACCCTTACCTTTGCCAGACCCGACACCGAGACCTTTAAGTGCCTTAAAGTGTGCATTGACGCCATTGGCAGGGGCGGTCTTGTGCCTGCGGCGGCAAACGGAGCAAACGAGGAGGCCGTGCGCCTTTTCCTGGATAGAAAAATTTCGTTCCTTCAAATCGGCGATTTGGTTGAAGCGGCAGCCGCCAATCAAAAGGCCTTTGATAATTATACGCTGGATGACGTTTTTGAGGCCGACAAAGCGGCGCGCGAATTTGTAATCTCACATTTTGGAGGGTAAACTGTTTTGGAAATATGGAATAATATCTGGCCTTACGCCGTGGCTGTACTCCTGTTTTTAACCCTTGTTATAATTCACGAGTTCGGTCACTTTATTGCCGCAAAGCTTTTTAAGGTTAAGGTTAATGAGTTTGCGGTGGGCTTCGGTCCCAAGCTTTTTGCCAAAAAATGGGGAGAAACAACCTACAAGCTTAATCTCATTCCCCTGGGCGGCTACTGCGCTATGGAGGGTGAGGATGAGGAAAGCCGAGATGAGGGTGCGTTTTGCAACAAGGCGCCCTTTAAAAGATTTATAATCGTTATTGCAGGCGCGGTTTTCAACCTTATTTTCGGCCTTATAATCGTGGCGGTTATTTTGGCAGGTCAAAGTTCTTTCACAACCACCACCGTGGCAAAGTTCCACGAAAATGCCGTGAGTGTTAATTACGGGCTTCAGGTAGGCGATGTTATTACCCACGTTGACGGTCGCAGAATGTACACGACCAACGATTTAAGCTATGCCTTTTCGGGGGTTGAAAACGGCACCGTTGATATGGTGGTTAAAAGAAACGGAGAAAACGTAAAGCTGGACGGTGTTCAGTTTGACCATCAGGAAGAAAACGGAATTGACTATATTAAGGTTGATTTTTACGTTTTGGCGCAGGAGAAAAATCTCGGCACTTTTTTAGGCGAAACCTTTAAAACAACCTTTTCTTACGTGAGAACAATTTGGTTTTCACTTATTGATTTAATCACGGGGAAATACGGACTCAGCGCTATGTCGGGCCCTGTTGGGCTGACCGTTGCCATTGGCGATGTGGCAAGGCAGAGCCTTAAAAACCTGCTGCCGATTATTGCTCTTATAACGGTTAACCTTGGTGTCTTTAACCTTTTACCCGTGCCTGCCCTTGACGGCGGAAGGCTGGTTTTCATTTTATTTGAAATGATATTCAGAAAAAAGGTGCCCGAAAAGTTTGAGGGCATTGTTCACGGAATTGGATTTGCGCTGCTTATAATCCTGATGCTGGTTGTAACGGCGAAGGATATATGGGGATTGTTTGCTTAAAAACTTAAGGAAAAGAGGGAAAGATAAGTGTTCACTAATTTAACAACCAAAAGGATTAAGGTGGGAAACACCCGTCTCGGCGGCGGCTCACCCGTGCTTATTCAGTCTATGCTGTCGGTTCCCTCAAACGATATTGCGGCCAATGTCACACAGGCCGTAAGGCTTCAAAACGCAGGCTGTGAAATCATTCGTGTTTCGGTGCCTGATAAGGAAGCAGTTAAGCTTATCCCTGCTATTAAGGAAAAAATCTCGGTGCCGCTGGTTGCCGACATTCATTTTGATTATAAGCTGGCTCTCGACAGCATTGCCGCAGGGGTTGACAAGGTTCGCATAAACCCCGGCAACATTGGCGGCGATGAAAACGTAAGGGCTGTGGCCAAGGCCTGCAACGAAAAAGACATTCCCATCAGAATTGGGGTAAACTCCGGTTCTTTGGAAAAGGAAATTCTTAAAAAATACGGCTCGCCCACACCCGAGGCCCTTGTCCAGAGCGCGGAATATCACATTTCTCTTTTAAACAAGTTTGATTTTGACAATATTGTGGTCTCTCTTAAATCATCGGATACAAAGAGAATGTATGACGCCTATTCGCTTCTTGCCGAAAAGCACAACTATCCCTTGCATTTGGGGGTTACCGAGGCAGGCTTCGGTGATGATGCGATAATTAAATCCTCTGCCGCCATTGGCGGTCTGCTCCTTCACGGCATTGGTGACACACTGCGCATTTCGTTAACCGATGACCCCGTCAATGAGGTGAAGGCCGCTAAAAAACTGCTTAATGCCATTGGGTTAAGAAACGAGGGCATACGCTTTGTTTCCTGCCCCACCTGCGGCAGAACCAGAATAAATCTTATAAAGCTTGCAAATGAAGCCAAGGAGCGCTTTGGCGGTCTTGAAAAAAACATCACCGTTGCCATAATGGGTTGTGTAGTAAACGGCCCTGGAGAGGCCAGAGAGGCTGACCTTGGCGTTGCAGGCGGAAAAGGTGAAGCCATCCTCTTTAAAAAGGGTGAAATTATCCGCAAGGTAAGGGAAGAAGAAATTCTTGATGCGCTGGGCGCAGAAATTGAAAAATTATAGAGTGTGAAAAAATGTCTGTTTGTTTTAGTGAATTGTTCGGGGGCGTTTGTGATCCCGATTTAAGCGAAGTTCTTAAAGATACAAAAATCACAGCCTGCGTTCCCGATATGGAGCGCAGGAGTTTAACCGTGCAGTTTTTTTCGAAGGTATATATCCCGCAAAAAACCGTTCGTGAGCTTGAATGCACGCTTAAAACGAGATTAAAGCTTGATGAAATTTCGGTGCTGTTTACCTTTGATAAGGAGGCGCTGAACGATAAGGCGCTTGCCGATGTGGGGGAGAAAATCAAACTTAAAAACCCAAGAATAAACGGTTATTTAAACGGTGCCGAGTACATATTGCAAAATGAAAACGAAGCGGCTGTCAAACTTCAGTTTGGCGGCCTTGAGGTGTTAAATGAACTGAATTTCAAAAGGCTTTTTGAAACAGAAATTCAGCGTGAGTTTTCGAGGGATATAACCCTTTCGTTCACGGGCGTTTTAAATGCCGATGAGGCAGAAATTCCTTTGCCCGAGGCACCCCCGGAGGAGCCGCCTATAGAGGCAAAACCCAAAAAAAAGGCAGGCGGCGCAAAGGCGCCTGAAATTAAAAAAATGTCCTTTGATTATAAACCGAAGGACGGGCTGCCCGTTTATCTTGAAAGCGCACAGCTTTTCTACGGCAGAGGTCTTAACAAAAACGTTAAGCCGATTATTTCGATTGTTCCCCCTGCAGGCGCAAACGAGAGTGTAGCAATTTCTGCCTGGGGCGAGGTTTTCGGTCTTGAAAAAAAGGAAATCAAGACAAAACGGGGACCTATGTATGTTGTTAAATTTGCCTTTAGCGACCGCACCAATTCTCTTTTTGCCAATTTCTTTTTAGACGTTAAGCTTATTGATACCATTAAGCCTTTAAAGGATGGCGCCTTCGTTCTTGTTAACGGCGATTATTCCTACGATAAATGGTCGGGAGATTTTATTGTTTCGGTAAAATCCCTTGCTCTGCTTCAAGGCTATGAGGAGACCGATGATTACGAGGGCGAAAGAAGAGTTGAACTTCACTGCCACACCAATATGTCGGCAAAGGATGCGGTGTCGGGCGCTTCCGACCTTATTAACCGCGCCTACAAATGGGGCCACAAAGCCATTGCTATTACCGACCACGGCGTTGTTCAGGCCTACCCCGAAGCGGCCGCCGCCGTTAAGAAAATCCGCAAAAGCGGGGGAGACTTTAAGGTTATTTACGGTGTTGAGGCCTATTTTGCCGATGACACACAGGGCGAAACCGATTTAACAAAACTGCCTCGCTACCATCAGATTATTCTTGTTAAAAACCTTGAGGGCCTTAAAAATCTTTATAAAATCGTGTCCAGCGCCCACCTTGATAATTTTTACAAGCGGCCCGTGTCGCTGAAAAGCGTTATTGATGCAAACCGCGAGGGCCTTATTTTGGGTTCGGCCTGCGAGCAGGGTGAGCTTTACAGCGCCATTGTTGCAGGTAAGCCCAAAGAGGAGCTTTTAAGAATTGCAAGGTATTACGATTATCTTGAAATTCAGCCCCTTGGAAACAATGAATTTATGGTCAGAGAATCGGCAATGGTGCGCCGTGACCGCAAGGGAAATATTAAGGAAAACCCCTTTAAACATGTTACCAGTCTCAACGTAATTATGGACTTTAACCGACAGGTGGTTGCTCTTGCCGATGAGCTGGGACTTCCCGTTGTGGCAACGGGGGACGTTCACTTTGCCGCTAAAGAGGACGAAATTATCCGCAAAATTTTGATGGCGGGTCAGGACTATGAGGATTTTGATAACCAGGCTCCGCTTTATCTTAAAACCACAAAGGAAATGCTTGAGGATTTTAGCTACTTTGGGGACAGAGCAAAGGAATTCGTTATTGACAACCCCAACAAGATTGCCGAAATGATTTCAGGTGATGTTATTCCCGTGCCCGAAGGCAACTATCCTCCCGTTATCGAGGGCTCTGATGATGAACTTCGAAATATATGCTGGAATAATGCCCGCAGAATTTACGGCGACCCCGTTCCCGAAATTGTTGAAAAACGCCTTAACAAGGAGCTTAATGCAATTATAAGCAACGGATTTTCGATAATGTACATAGCCGCCCAAAAGCTGGTGGCTTACAGTGAGGAAAACGGCTATCTGGTTGGCTCCCGTGGTTCGGTTGGTTCCTCCTTCGTTGCAACAATGGCAGGCATTTCCGAGGTTAACCCTTTAGCCCCGCACTATGTTTGCAAGGAATGTAAATACAGCGAGTTTGTAACCGATGGCAGCGTGGGTTCGGGCTTTGATTTGCCCGAGAAAAACTGCCCTAACTGCGGAACTCCCCTTGGAAGAAACGGTCACGATATTCCCTTTGAAACCTTTCTTGGGTTTAAGGGAGATAAGGTGCCTGATATTGACCTTAACTTTTCGGGTGAGGTGCAAAACAAAGTTCAGGAATACACCGAAAGTCTTTTCGGCAGCGAAAACGTTTTTAAAGCAGGCACCATTTCCACTATTGCCGAAAAAACCGCCTTTGGCTTTTCCAAGGCCTACGCCGAGAAAAAGGGCGTTGTGTTAAGTGGGGCAGAGCTCAGCCGCCTTGCAGGAAAAGTGGAGAGGGCGAAAATAAAGCAAACAACGGGCCAGCACCCTGCAGGAATGATTGTTGTGCCAAGGGATAAAACCATTTATGATTTTTGTCCCGTTCAGCACCCTGCCGATGACGTTAATTCTGATATTATAACCACCCACTTCGATTTCCATTCCATTCATGACACCATTTTAAAACTGGACGAGCTGGGTCACGATGTTCCCACAATTTATAAATATCTTGAAGACTACACCGGCATTAACGTTAATGATGTTTCAATGAGTGATGAAAAGGTTTATTCTCTTTTCACCTCTACCGAGGCTTTGGGTGTAACGGCGGAGGATATTGATTCAAAAACAGGCACGCTGTGTCTGCCCGAATTCGGCACCTCCTTCGTTCGCGGAATGCTTGTGGACTGTAAACCTAAAAACTTTGCCGACCTTTTGCAGATTTCAGGTCTTTCCCACGGCACCGATGTTTATCTCGGCAATGCAAAGGATTTAATCGACAAGGGTATTTGCACCATTTCCGAGGTTATAGGAACCCGTGATAACATTATGGTTTATCTCATTCATAAGGGAATGGATGAGGGCAGGGCCTTTAAAATCACCGAGACCGTTCGTAAGGGCCTTGTTGCCAAGGGTGTTATTTCCAAGGAAGATTGGGAGGAAATGGTGCAGGATATGCTGGCTTTGGGTGTTCCCCAGTGGTATACCGAAAGCTGCGGAAAAATTAAATATATGTTCCCTAAAGCCCACGCCGCCGCCTATGTTATTTCGGCAATAAAGCTGGGTTGGTACAAAATTTATAAACCCCTGGAATTTTACTGCGCCTATTTCACCGCCCGGCCCGAGGATGTGGATGTTACCACCATTTTAAAGGGAAGAAATGCCGTTAAGGCTGAAATTGAAGCTATAAGGGCAAAGGGCAAGGAGGCAGGCAAAAAGGAACTTGATGTTTGTGAAATTTTGCAGGTCTTTAATGAAATTATGGCAAGGGGCATTGAAATTCTGCCCATTGATATTAAAAAATCCCACGCGGTGAATTACGTTCCCGAGAACGGTAAAATCCGCCTGCCCTTCGGCGCCCTTGGCGGCGTTGGTGAAAAGGCGGCCTGGCAAATTTACAATGCCGCGCAAAAGGGCGACTTTATCTCCAAAGAGGAATTTCAGGTTGAGGCCGGCGTTTCAAAAACCGTTATGGCCGCCCTTTCTGACCTTGGCGCTCTCGGAGAACTTCCCGACACAAATCAGATTTCTATGTTCTAGAAAAAACATTTCCAAATTGTTACAAAATTATAGGCTCAAATTGTGCAAAAAGCACAGTTTGAGCCTTAATTCTTTGTATGATAAAACGAAAAAATCCTAAATTCTCAATAAAAGGTTGCAAAGTTGTAACTTTTTGTTATAATAATAAATGTGTTTGATTACAAAAATGTTACTTCTAGGAGGGAATATTCAAAATGCAGCAGTTTTTAAGCATTGTGAAAAAATGCTATAATTTTGCTAAAGAGAATATTCGTATTATCGTTCCTGTTGTTTTTGCCGTTGTCAGCGTGATTGCTGTTATAGTTAGCGTTAATTCCTGCGACCTGACCGTTGCCTACACCTTCTCTTACGGTGATAAAACACTGTGTGTTCGCGATACGGTTGATTTTAACGCTGCAAAAACAATCGTTAAAATGGCAAGCGCAACGGGAGATGTTGAAAATTACATCGATGAGCCGGTTTTTGTGAAAACCGTTGTAATGCGTTCACAGCTTGATAACGTTAACAGCGTTGCCGAAACCATTGTTGAAAACACCGAGGGCATTGTTGTTGCCACAATTCTTCGTGTTAACGGGGAATACGTTGCCTGTGTTGAAGGCGAAACTACCCTTGATGAATATTTGGAAAAGTCACGCACCCGTTATGATAAAGAGGGAAGCGTTTCCGCATTTGTTGATGAAATCACAACCGAAAAGGCTTATTATCCCAAATCTCAGGTAAAAACCCTTGATGAAATTATCGAGGTTATTGATAACCTTTCGGTTAAAACCGTTTCCACCGTTTCGGGTAGATATAATGTTGGCTACGGTACAACCGTTATAAAGGATAAGGCAAAGGCCGTTGGTTACAGAGTTACTAAAACCGCAGGTGTTTACGGTGTTGTAAGTTACACCGATGAGGTTACCTATATTAACGGTGAGGAAAACAGCAGAACACGCCTTGAAAGCAAAACCCTTTCACAGCCTACAAACGAGGTTATTGTTGTGGGCACTGCGGCTATTTCGGGCGGCAATTCCTTCCGTTGGCCTTTAGCTGATGGTTATTTCTACACAATGACATCCTATTGGGGTGACGGTCGCGGCCATAAGGGCTGGGATATTGCAGGAAACACAGGCACCCCCATTTGCGCTTCAATGTCGGGCGTTGTTACAGAGGCTTCAAGCGGCTGGAACGGCGGCTACGGCACCAAGGTTATTGTTGACCACGGCAACGGCGTTAAAACCGTTTATGCCCACTGCCAAAAGCTTTACGTAAAGGTTGGCGATGTTGTAACGGGTGGACAGGTTATCGCAACAATGGGTAACACAGGCCGTTCAACGGGTCCCCACCTTCACTTTGAAATCGTTGTTAACGGCTCGGCCGTTAACCCTGAAATTTATCTCGGCAGCAGATGAGTTGAAGAAAAGTAAAAACTCGGTATCATTACGATGCCGAGTTTTTTGTTTTTTGTTTTTTTATTTTTTAAGTTCTCTTTCAAGCCAGATACTGCCGATGTCCATCGCTTCGTAAAAACCGATTTTTTCACTTGTTTTTACAATGCGCTCCTTATCCTTAAGAGAGGTGTCGGAAAGCAAAAGCTCGATTTTGATTTTTTCGCTTAAATCAAGGGATTTATCTCCGTTTGAGGAGAGAATTGTAAAGCGAATAATATATTTTTCCGACATATCGCCGTAATAAACGGTGTTGCCTTTGCGAACCAAGGGCTTGCCCTTGTAGGTTAAAAACTGTTCAGCCATTGAAATTATGCCTCCTCGTTATCTTTTTCGGGCACACTTTGATAAAGATTAAAGCGGAAAAGAATTCCCTCATCTTCAGGAAGAGTGCAACGAATTGTGGCCTCGGAAATGCGAGCGCCGTTTAAAATGTTGGCAATGCCAACGATTTGACAAAGTTTTGATTTAAGATTTAAAACATCGCCGTCCTGGGTTTCGAGAAAAACATCACCCTTGCAGGCATCAAGCGTTTTAATGAAATCGCCGAAATCAAGGTCGCGCAGGTGTAACTTGTAAGCCATACAAAACAAACCTCCTTTTTAAGATTTATTCTTTGTAAATTATATCTAATATATTTTGATATGTCAAGATTTACATAAATCATCAAAAGTTTTTGTTGACATTTGACCGACCTTTAATGTATAATCACATATTGAAAGGTTATGTATAAGGGTAAATATCCCCTTGTGCATTCATAATAATCCTAAAAAGGGAGGTTAGACTGATGAAAAGAACTTACCAGCCTAAAAAG
>JAZSBX010000045.1:0-3374 GCA_045602605.1 Acutalibacteraceae bacterium | reverse complement strand
GTGTTATACATATCGCGTTCGGGGATGTTTCCAACCTTTGCAATAAGGTTAAAAATAGGAAGCACGCGAACATCGCTTTTCTTAATTTTTGCCGAATAACCTGCAGGCAGACTTCTCGGAATATTCTCATAGAAACCGCCGCCTGTAATGTGGGAAACTGCCTTAACCTCAACCTCGCTCATTAAAGCAAGCATTGATTTAACATAAATTTTAGTGGGGGTTAAAAGAGTTTCACCAAGTGTTTTGCCGCCAAGCTCATCTTTATAAGCGTTAAGGTCGGCTGATTCAATGTTAAACACCTTTCTTACAAGGGAAAAACCGTTTGAATGAACGCCCGTTGAAGCAAGAGCAATAAGAACATCACCTTCGGCAACCTTTTTGTTATCTAAAATTTTCTTTTTATCAACAATACCGGTGCTGTATCCTGCAAGGTCATAGTCATCCTCAGGCATAAGTCCCGGATGCTCTGCAGTTTCACCGCCGATAAGAGCGCAGCCTGCCTGAACACAGCCCTCAGCTACACCGCCGACAATATCGGCGATTTTTTCGGGGTAATTCTTGCCGCAAGCGATATAGTCTAGGAAAAACAGGGGCTTTGCGCCACAGCAGATAATATCATTAACACACATAGCAACAGCATCTATACCGATGGTGTCGTGCTTATCAAGAAGTTGTGCCAGTTTTACCTTGGTGCCGCAACCATCGGTTCCTGCCACAAGAACGGGCTCGGAAATTCCTTCAAGATTAAGGCCGAAGCAACCGCCAAAGCCGCCCACATCATCAAGACAACCCTCATTTTTAGTGCGAGCGATATGTTTTTTCATAAGTTCAACAGATTTGTAGCCTGCCGTAATATCAACACCTGCGGCGGCGTAGCTTTCTGATTTTGATTTGTTATGCATATGTTTTATTCCTTTCCGTTCCAACAATAGGTGCAAAGCTCACATTCATCAATGCCAATAGCTTTAATAATGCCCTCAAGAGTTTGAAACTCAAGGGAAGCAAAATTGAATTTTTCAGCAATGGCTTTTCTCAGCGCCTTGCCACGCTGGGTTGATGAATCGGAATATTCATCAATATGTTTAAAGCCCTCTTCACCCTCAAGCTCAAGAATAACCCTGCGAGCAATAAGTTCGTTGTCGTTTGTGGCACGTGAGAAGTTAAGATATTTACAGGCATACATAATCGGCGGGCAGGCGGAACGCATGTGTACCTCCTTTGCGCCGTTATCATAAAGGAAATCTACCGTTTCTTTAAGCTGTGTTCCACGAACAATGGAATCATCAACAAAAAGCAGTTTTTTATCCTTAATAAAATCGTGAACGGGAATTTGCTTCATTTTTGCAACGCGGCTTCGTTCTGCCTGATTTGCAGGAATAAAACTTCTTGCCCAGGTGGGGGTATATTTAATGAAGGCGCGGGCATAGGGGGTGTGGCTTGCGTTGGCATATCCAATAGCGTGAGGAATACCCGAATCTGGCACACCGCCAACATAATCAATATCTTTTGCAAGCCCTTGGTTTTTATCATTATCGGCCATAATTGCGCCGTTATTAAAGCGCATCATTTCAACGTTTACGCCTTCGTATGTCGAGGTTGGATAACCGTAATAACTCCAAAGAAATGAGCAAATACGTTTTTTCTTTCCGGGGGCGGAAAGCACTTCACAGGAATCGGCGGTAATTTCAACGATTTCACCGGGGCCAAGCTCCTTAACATCGGTGTAACCGAGTTTTGTATAGGCAAAGGATTCAAAGGTCACACAATAACCGTTTTCGCTTTTTCCAACAAGAATAGGCAGTCTGCCGAGTCTGTCTCTTGCGGCAATCACGGTTCCGTCATCCTTAAGAATTAGAATGTTGGCGCTTCCCTCAATTTCCTTTTGGGCAAACTTAATGCCATCCACAAAATCGCTTTTTTGATTGATGAGCGCCGCAACAAGTTCGGTGCTGTTAACGGCGCCGCCTGTCATTGCGCAAAAATGTCCGCCGCTGAAAGAGAGAAAATTATCAATGAGCTGCTTTGCATTAGTAACTGCACCGATAACGCAAATGGCATAGGTTCCGAGATTAGAACTGATGATAAGAGGCTGTGGGTCAAAGTCGCTGATGCAACCGATTGCCGAGGTGCCCTGCATTTCATCAAAAACCTTTTCAAACTTGGTTCTGAAAGGTGAATTTTGAATATTGTGTATTTCTCGTTGTAAACCGAAACCCTTATCCCAAGCGGCAATACCGCCGCGGCGGGTACCGAGATGTGAATGATAGTCGGTGCCGAAGAAAACATCGGCAATGGCATCACTGTGGCTTACAACACCGAAAAATCCGCCCATTTAATTTACTCCTTTAAAAAACTGAAAAAATTATGCGAAGAAAAGCTTTGAAAGTGTCATTGGGTCAATGTACTCGCCGTTTTTATAAACGCGCATATTACCCGATGCGATTTCATCAATAAGCATAACATCGCCGTTTGCATCGTAACCAAACTCAAATTTGATGTCATAAAGGTCAAGTCCCTTTTCCTTCAAATCATCGGCAACGATTTTGGTGATTTTGCGGGTCATATCCTTAATGTCATCATACTGTTTTTCGGTCATAACGCCTATTGCAACAAGACCGTCCTTAGTGATAAGGGGGTCGCCCTTTTCATCATCCTTAAGGGTTGTCTCAACATAAGCATCAAGGTCAGCACCCGATTCAATGTAAGCGCCGTAACGGCGAATAAAACTGCCAACCGCCTTATAGCGGCAAATAACCTCAAGACCGTGACCGAAAACCTTTGCCTTCAAAACCTCCATAGTGGTGTTTTCAAGGTCGGCATTAACATAGTGAGTTTTAATGCCTGCGGCATTGATTTTCTCAAAGAAATAAATTGACATGCGAAGGTTAACATCGCCAACGCCGTCAATGGTAAGACCTACTGAATTTTCGCCGGGGTCAAAAACGCCGTCTTTACCGGTGCAATCATCTTTGAATTTTAAAAGGCAGTTGCCGTTTTCAAGTTCAAAAACATCCTTGGTTTTTCCTCTGTAAAGTAATTTGTTTTCCATAACTTTTTCTCCTTTGTGTTTTAAGAATTATTTACTGTAATGCGGCGTCTTTAGCGAGAACGGCGTTCGCATCATTAATTCGTTTTGCATAAAGTTTTTCGGCAAGTTCTTTATCTTCAACCGCTAAAATTTGCGCGCAAAGAATTGCGGCGTTTGCTCCCCCGCCAACGGCAACGGTTGCAACGGGAATACCCGAAGGCATTTGAACGGTGGAAAGAAGCGCATCGAGGCCACCGAGACCGCCACTGCTGCAGGGAATTCCAACAACGGGAAGTGTTGTGTTAGCGGCAATGGCACCTGCTAAATGTGCCGCCATTCCTGCGGC
>JAZSBX010000044.1:0-37529 GCA_045602605.1 Acutalibacteraceae bacterium | reverse complement strand
AATTCCCAAATGCGATTTTGATGAAAATTTTGTTTTAGTGAAACCCCAATTTTGCGATATTGATTTAAACGGTCATGTTAACAACACTAAATATGCGAATTTTGTTCTGAATGAACTTGAACCCGCCGAAAACGAGGAAATTTGCGCAATGCAAATTGATTATCACCGCGAGGTTAAATGCGGTGATGAACTTCGCCTTTTCTTAAAGCGTGAAGAAAACTCGGTTTTAGCCAAGGGCGAAAACGAAACCGAAACGTTATTCTCCTGCAAAATTGATTTCAAATAAAACCCACGAATAAACCCCGTTTTCTCAGCAAAAACTATTTGTGAAGAAAGCGGGGTGAATTTTTTATGGACGACAAAAACAGAAAGTTTGACCAGAACAAAAATAAGAACGACCAAAACAAAAATAATCAGAATAAAAACGATAACAATAAATACGACAACAAAAAAGACAATAATAACCGATAAAAACAAGCGGATTACCTTAATGGTAATCCGCATTTTTAGTTTACATAATATTTTTGCCGATACACTGCGCCAAGGGAGCAAGTTTTCCTTTTAGCTCTTCAAACTGCTTTGGTGTAATGGACTGCGCGCCGTCACAAAGAGCGTGGGCAGGGTCGTTATGCACCTCAATAATAAGTCCGTCAGCGCCCGAAACAACCGCCGCCATAGCCATTCTTTCAACCATCCAGGATTTTCCGCAGGCGTGGGAGGGGTCAACCACAACGGGCAGGTGGGAAAGATTTTTAACAGCCAAAACCGCGCTTAAATCCAAGGTGTTGCGGGTAAAGGTTTCAAAGGTGCGAATTCCCCTTTCACAAAGGATAACGTTGTTGTTGCCACCGGCCATAATATATTCCGCCGACATAAGCCACTCCTCAATGGTTGAGGAAAGACCGCGTTTTAACAAAATAGGTTTTTTGGACTGTCCTAAATGCTTTAAAAGGTCAAAATTTTGCATATTTCGGGCGCCCACCTGAATAACGTCAACCTTTTCTTCAAAAAGTTCAAGATTGTCGGTTGACATAATCTCGGTGACTATTGGTAGTCCCGTTCTTTCCTTTGCTTTAATTAAAAGCTCGATGCCGTTTTCCTTAAGCCCTTGGAAAGCATAAGGCGAGGTGCGCGGCTTGTAGGCGCCGCCCCTGAGCGCCGTTGCTCCCATTCTTTTAACCGCCTCGGCAATGCCCACAATTTGTTCTTCGCTTTCAACCGAACAGGGTCCGGCAATGAGTGAAATATCCTTACCGCCGATAAAAAATTCACCCACCTTAATCTCGGTGCTGTCGGGGTGATATTTTCGGTTTGCCTTTTTAAAGGGCTCACTCACCCTCATAACCTTTTCAACACCCGGTAAAACGGTAAGGCGCTCGGTATCAATATAATCCGCATTACCCTCGGCGCCGAGAATTGTGGTTTCAGTGCCCTTTGAAATCATAACGTTAACGCCGCCGTCCTCCATAATTTTTCTCGCGGCTAAAATATCCTTTTCGGTGTAGGTGTGCTTCATTATAACTATCATAAGAATTACCTCTCAAAAATGCTTTACCCCATTTTAACATTCTTTTGTAAATTTGTCAACGCTTTAAAGCGTTAAATCGTTTGTTTTTTAAAAATACCGTGCAGAAAATTCTGCACGGTAAATTTTTTATTAAATTCCGAAAAGCAGTTCGCTGTATTTCGGGAAAGGCCAGGCCCTTGCATCGCAAAGGGCTTCGGCGCTGTCAACACTATATCTGAGCGCCTCCATTGCCGAAAATACCTGCTCGCGGTAGGCCTTGGCGGTGGTCAGCGCGCTCCTGCCCTTTTCGGCAAGGGCAACGGCGGTGTCAAGCACCTTAACGCCAAGATAAATTTCATCAAGCAATTTTGCCAGCTTGTTAACCGTTTTAAGCTGTCCCACACAGGGTGCATCGGGAGCAACATCGCGAAGTGCCTTAATGTTGCGGCTTAAGGTTCCGATGTAATCACTAATTGCAGGAATAATAGAGCAGCGCACCATTTCCAGCATTGTAAGCGCCTCAATGTGGAGAATTTTACTGTAATTTTCAAGCATTATCTCACAGCGGGAATGAACCTCGGTCTCGTTGAAAACGTGATTTCGAACAAACAAAGCCACGTTTTTCTCGCTTTCAAAAAGTTCAATGGCATCAACGGTGTTTTTAAGATTTAAAAGACCGCGTTTTTCGGCTTCAATTTCCCATTCCTTGGAATAACCGTCACCGTTAAAGATAATGCGGCTGTGCTCTTTAACAACGTTGCGGATAAGCTCTTTTGCGGTGCTTACCACATCATCACTGTTTTCAAGGGCATCGGCAAATTCTCTTAACACGTGAGCAACACCCGTGTTGATTGCCACGTTGGCATCGGCAATGGAAGCCGATGAGCCAAGCATACGGAATTCAAATTTATTACCCGTGAATGCGAAGGGTGAAGTTCTGTTGCGGTCGGAGTTATCCTTTGAAAACTGCGGCAGAATTTTTGCACCCATTCCCATTTTGGTAAGTTCATGCTCGGTGTAGTGCTCACCCGTTGCCACGGCGTTTAAAATTTCGGTAAGCTCATCACCTAAATACATTGAAACAATGGCAGGCGGAGCCTCGGCGGCGCCCAAACGGTGGTCGTTGCCTGCGGAAGCAACCGAAATTCTAAGCAAATCCTGATGCTCATCAACTGCCTTGATAACAGCAGAGAGGAACAAAAGGAACTGAATGTTTTCACTGGGGGTCTTGCCAGGCTCTAAAAGGTTAACGCCCGTGTCGGTGGAAAGCGACCAGTTGTTGTGCTTGCCTGAGCCGTTAACACCTGCAAAGGGTTTTTCGTGGAGAATGCACACCATACCGTGCTTGTCCGCAACCTTTTTCATAATCTCCATTGTTAATTGATTGTGGTCGGTTGCAATGTTGGTGGTTGTGAAAATGGGAGCCAGCTCGTGCTGTGCGGGAGCCGCCTCGTTGTGCTTGGTTTTTGAAAGAATACCAAGCTTCCAGAGTTCGTGGTCAAGGTCCTTCATATAAGCGGCAACACGGGGCTTAATAACACCGAAATAATGGTCCTCAAGCTCTTGACCTTTAGGGGGCTTTGTGCCAAAAAGGGTTCTGCCGCAGAAAATCAGGTCGGGGCGTTTTTCATAAAGCTTTTTATCAACCAAAAAATATTCCTGCTCGGGGCCAACGGTGGTGATAACACGGTTAACGCCATCCATTCCCATAGCCTTTACAACGCGAAGCGCGTGGCGGCTTACCACCTGCATTGAACGAAGTAAAGGTGTCTTTTTATCGAGGGCCTCTCCTCCGTAAGAACAAAAGGCGGTGGGAATACAAAGGGTGCCATCCTTAACAAAGGCGGGTGACGTGGGGTCCCATGCGGTGTAGCCACGGGCCTCAAAGGTGGCGCGGATTCCACCTGAAGGAAAGGAAGAAGCATCGGACTCGCCTTTTATAAGTTCCTTGCCCGAAAACTCCATAATAACTCCGCCGTTTTTGGCAGGGGTAATAAAACCGTCGTGCTTTTCGGCGGTTATTCCTGTCAGCGGCTGGAACCAATGGGTGAAATGGGTGGCTCCCATTTCCAACGCCCAATCCTTCATTGCGGCGGCAACGGGGTTGGCAACGCTTAAATCAAGGGTCTTGCCGGATTTAATTGTTCTTTGTAAGGCTTCATAGGTCTCCTTGGGGAGTCTTTCGCGCATTCGGTCATCGTTAAAAACGACACTGCCGAAAATCTTTGTTACCTCATCCATTTTTTGCCTCCAAGAGAAAATAATATTACATTTTAATATTATATAATACCATTGCAAGTTTTGTCAATGAAAAAGGACGGTTTTTAATAAAACCGTCCTTTTTTACCACTGTAAATACAGGGTGTTAGCATTATTTGCATACCGCGTAATGGTGAAATCATCACCCTCCGACTTCATATTCACGTTTAAAATCAGCGAAGAAAAGAACTTGCCGATTTCCTCGTTTCTTTTTGCTTCATCTTCAATTTGGAAAATTTTGAGCTGCTCATCGCTTAATCTTAACTCAATGTAATTTTGGGTTTTATAAATTTTAGCAATTTTTTGGGCTGCGGCAGCCATATCGGAAAAATTAAGCTTGTTATAATCATAATAATCATATTTTTTACCCTTTGCCTCGGGAATACCGAAGTTAAAGCCTGCGAGACTGAGGTCTGCCCCACTGCCTGCAACCTTGGTGACGTCAGGGTCAATAACGTGGTCCTTTAAAATAGCCTCATCGGTAATGTTAAAGTATGGATGAAGCGGAGTTTTCGGATTACCGTCACCGTCAAGCCCTGGGTCGTTCCAGGTTAAATCAATGTGATACCATTCATTATCAAGGCGCACCATATTCCACATATGCTGCTCGTTTTTCGAATTACCCGTAACAATAATGCAGTCAATGTCAAGTTGCTCGCAAAGATAGCGCATTGTCCTGGCATAGCCCTCGCAAACCGCATAGCCCCAGATAAGGGCGCCGTAAACCGTGTAGAGCAAATCCTGTTCAATGGGCTCATTGTAATAGGTCACCATATTGGAAAGTTTATCGTGAAGGAGGGTGAGCATCTCCATTTTATCGCTTGTCTTACCCTTGATTTCAGCAACAATTTCGGAAGAAACCTTATCAATTTCCTTTTGCATTTCTTTTTTGCTGGCAAGAGGAACTATGTAACTGCCCTCAAATTCCCTGTCGCTTAAAGAAAACGCAAGCTTTACACCGAGGTTGTCAATCTTTAAAACATATTCATACGGCACCCAAAAAAGTTCGGGATAATCGTAGGTGAAGGCGCGATATGCCACCGCAACATCATCTTTGTAGGTTTCGGTGTTACATTTGCCCAAGTCAATCCAACCGTAGGCCATTCGGTTAACCGAGGAAAGGAGAATTTTATAAATTCGTTGCTGTTCCTCCGTTATCCTGTCATAGCACCAGGTGGCGGTTTCGGTGGGCAACACATCACTTGGAACCTTTGAGCCGCTTACCGTGTTTTCGGTGCCCACGGTTGGCAATGGATTAACAACCGTTATGCTTTCAGAAGAGGTCGATGAGGATGTAATGCTTGAGGACGATATAATTTCTGATGAGCTGTTTTGAGACACCTCTGACGATGTGCCGCCCGATGAGGTTGTGTTTGGTGCAGCACAGCCCGATAAAATCAGCAAAAGCACCATTGTCAATGCTATGATTTTTTTCATCCTTACCCCTCCTTTTTTAGTTAATAATTTTAATATTCTTCGCCATTTGCGCAATTCTTTCATCCCAACCGTAGCAGTCGGGAAAAGAAAGCGTTGTATTGCTGTTATTTATTATAAACATAAAATCATCGTTTGAAAAGCCCGAATTTGCAATTTTTTCAAATATGGCTGAAATTACCTGCCTTTTGGCGGTAAAATCCTCACCTTTTCCCACAAATGAGGCAATTTGCGCGCCTGTCAGCCGTAGCGACTGTCCGTTTTCCTCAATCTCAATTCCGCCGAGTCGGTCAACAACGCTGATAATAAGCAGGTAGTTGGCCTTAACGGCCTCAAAATCACTGTACCCGTATTTTGGGGCGGTGTTTTCATCACAGTTTTCAGGCAAAATGGTAACCGCAATTTCGCATTGCTCAAAATCAAGATAAACGATTTCTCCGCCGCCCTCCTCCCACAAAAACATTACGGGGGTGTTTTGGGGCGGTGGCGGAAAATAAGGCTCGCTGACCTGATTTTTCTCGGTTTGGGTGCTGCCTTCCTGCCACAAAACTCCGAGTGAGGTTAGAAAAAACGCCACTGCGCACAAAACGACAGTCAGCGTAAAGGCGCCGATTTGCCGCCATTTTGCACTTCTTTTGCCTTTCATTAAATCACCGCGCTAAAAAATTTCTCACTTTATTATTGACGCGGTGATTTGCTTCTATTCCTTAATTTTGCTTTTTCTTGTTTTCCACGTGGGCGTTTAAAACGGTACCCCTGACAATGCTGGCATCGCCGAATTTTTTTCTTATGTTATAAATCTTTTCATCAATTTCTTCACTCTTTCGGCTGTCCTCCCACTCACCAAACATATCGCACTGTGTGGCGGTTTCAAGGGGAACTAAATGAATAGCCCTGATTCCCACCGAACGCAGGGGCAAATGCCAAAAATAATTTTTCTCAAAAATCTCCATTCCCCTTTTAGCAAGGGTTATAGCAACCGCCGTTGGAGAAGAAAAGCTGGAACTGAATTCCTTAACCTGCAAGGTGCTTGTTCTTGTGTGCACGGCAAGGCCAAAGGCCGCAAGGTTATTATCCTTAAGGGTGCCTGCAATATCCTCGGCCAAATCAAGGAAAACACGCCAAACCTGTTCGGGGGTGGTCACATCCTGCGGCAACGTAACGCTTCTGCCAACGCTTTTGGGAACACCCTTTGCATTATCCGCCGAAACGGGCGAATCATCTAGTCCCATAGCATAATTTTTTATTTCCCTGCCGTTTTTACCAAGCATTCTGACAAGCGTTCTTTCATCTGCCGCCGCTAAATCACCAATGGTGAAAATTCCACAGGTAGCAAGGCGGGCCGCCGTTTGCTTGCCCACAAAAAGCAGGTCGCAAACCGACATAGGCCACACGATATCCCTGAAATTTTCACGGCTTATAACGGTAACGGCATCAGGCTTTTTATAATCAGAGCCCAGCTTTGCAAAAACCTTGTTAAAGCTCACTCCAACGGATGCCGTTATACCAAGCTCGGCCTTAATCTCCTTCCTTATTCTTTGCGCAATGGTTTCGCCATCGCCAAAAAGAAGGCGACTGCCTGTAACATCAAGCCAGCATTCATCAATGCCGAAGGGCTCTATTAAATCGGTGTAGCGCCTGTAAATGTTTCTTGCTTTTTCGGAATAAAGATTATATTCCTTGTAATTCGGTTTTAAAATCACAAGGTCGGGACATTTTGCCTTTGCCTCATGAATGGGCTCTGCGGTTTTAACGCCGAACTTTTTAGCAATTTCATTCTTTGCAAGAATAATGCCGTGGCGGTTTTCCTTGCTGCCACCCACAGCCACAGGCAAATTTTTAAGGGTTTCGTTTGACAGCAGAGTGACCGATGCAAAAAAATTGTTTAAGTCACAGTGCAAAATAACCCTTTCCATCGGCACACCCTCCTTTTTTTCTTTATGATATTATTATACCAAAGTTAAATTTTATTGTAAAGACAGATACAAAAAAGCACGGTACCAAAAAGTGCCGTGCTTTAGATTTATTAAGTCATTGGTATCACCAAAAAATTTTATTATAAATTTTTCAGTTTATCAGTACATTGGTCTCACCAAATCCAAATTTATTTTTTGTCGGGTTTAAGGCTTAACTCTTTTTTGGACTCACCCCTTAGAAAATTTTGCTGGCTGAATAAACCGGTTCGATTTCCCTGTTCATTGGTATCAGCCACCTTTCTGTTCCAAAAATTTCTTTTTATCCCTTCTTGTTGTCTTT
Organism: Acutalibacteraceae bacterium; assembly: GCA_045602605.1. GTDB lineage: Bacteria > Bacillota > Clostridia > Oscillospirales > Acutalibacteraceae > SIG587. The sequence goes on along the minus strand of JAZSBX010000044.1, from coordinate 30,073 downwards.
ATTATAAGGCATAATGCACCATTTGTCAAGCGAATGTTTAAAACTTTTATGCAAATTGCTTAATTTCCTCGTTTTTTACAAAAAGAAGCCTGTCCATTTGTAGATTTTTTATAAATCATCAGCCAAATTTCGCCCAAATTCGGGAAACGGCCAAAATAATGATTATAACGGGTAAAACATATTTAAGATAACCGTAAAGCACCTTGGGCAGTTTTAATCCCTTGCCCGCGTTAACCTCGGTTAAGAAATTATCGAAGCCCCAGCCCTTTTTGGTAACACAGAAAAGCAGAAACACAAGGGAGCCAATGGGCAAAAGCAGGTCGCTTACAATAAAGTCCTCAAGGTCAAGCACGGCGCTTGACTCCCCAAAGGGCTTAAAATCCGCAAACAGGCTGTAACCCAACGCGCAGGGCAGGGACAAAACAAACATTGAAGCAATGTTTATAAGCGATGCCTTTTTTCTGGACCAACCAAACATTTCCATTGTGCAGGCGATAATATTTTCAAAAACTGCAAGAATAGTGGAAAAGGCGGCAAAGGTCATAAACATAAAGAAAAGGCTTCCCCAAAGGCGACCCAGCGGCATATTGTTGAAAATATTAGGCAGGGTTATGAAGATAAGGGAGGGGCCTGCATCCACCTCAATACCGTAGGCAAAGGCGGCAGGAAAAATAATAAGACCCGAAACAAATGCCACAAAGGTATCAAGCACCCCAACGTTCACCGCTTCACCGAGTAGAGAGCGTTCCTTTCCGATGTAGCTTCCGAAAATAGCCATTGCGCCACAGCCAAGACTAAGGGTGAAAAACGCCTGTGTCATTGCGGCGGTTATAACATTTGCAAGGCCTATTTCCTTCACCTTTTGAAGGCTGGGGGTCAGATAAAATGCAAGGCCGGTTTCACCGCCCTCTAAAAAGATGCTGTTAACGGCTAAAACCAGCATTATTGCAAGCAACGCCAGCATCATAACCTTGGTCACCTTCTCGAGTCCCTTTTGCACGCCAACCGAACAAATAAGGAATCCCGAAACCACGATTATTGCCATAAACAAAATTTGCTCCACGGGGTTTGCCAGCATATTATCAAAAGCAGCGGCAACCTCCCCCGATGTCATTCCATCAAATTTGCCGAGGGCTGTGGAAAAGAAATAGTTAAGCATCCAGCCTGAAACGCAGGTGTAAAACATCATTAAAAGGTAATTACCAATAAGGCAAACATAGCCGTGCAGGTGCCATTTTGTCCCCTTCGGCTCCAGCGCCTGATACATTAGAACGGGGCTTTTTTGCGAGGCGCGACCCACCGCAAATTCCATAACCATAATCGGAATGCCGAAAGCGGCCAAAAACAAAAGATAAATAAGAACGAAAATTGCGCCGCCGTTTTGCCCCACCGTCCAGGGGAATTTCCACACGTTACCGATTCCAATGGCGCAGCCTGCGCTCAGTAATATAAAACCCAAGCGGCTGCCGAGTCTCTCCCTTTCCAAAAAAACACTTCCCTTATAAATTGTTTGAGCCCCGAAAGGGGCTCAAAATTTTATTTTTTGTTATTATTCTTTTAATATTCGCACCACTGAACAATGCGGTTAAAATACCTAAATATTATAGTCCTAAAAACTGTTCGGTTTCATCATTTTTTAAAATATTTTTGTATCGGTTAAATATATTAACATATTTAAGCGCATTAAAGCGTTTGTCGCCTTTAAGCTGATAAATTTTATCACCGAAATAAATGTTACATTTATTTCTGCCGAGAACGGTTACGGCATTTGTTTTCTCAAAAGGAAAGGTAACTTCGTTTTCCCTGCCCTCGTTTAAAACAATTCTATCACCAAAAAGTGAAACGGCGGCATCTTCAAGGAATTTTTCCTTGCGCTCATACACAATTACCTCGTTCACGTTTGCCCTATCAATGAACATAGGCTCTTTTACATAAGCCATACTATCAAGCCTGTTTACAAAATCTTTCTGATAATTGTACCAATCGAGAACAAAATTAAAGGGGAATTCACAGTTTTCGCCCTTTAGCAATTTGCTTTCGGTGTATGTAACCTTACTGCCGCATTTAGTGCAACTGATTTCATTGCCGTGGCTTTCCCACTTTGCAAGACCGCATTTGGGGCAGACGTAAATTGCGCGCTCTAAATATTCGGCGCGTTTTTTTGATTTAAACTCGCAGTCCGCCACCGCTTCATTGACGTAAAGACCCTTTTCGATTCGCTCAAAAAGTTCCTCGTTTGTCATTTCTTTTATTTCATCGGGCTCAATAATTTCGCTGACAAAGGCTCTCATTTTGCCCTTTCTTATAACGTCACTCCAGCGAGGTTCACTGCCGTAGCCGCCCTCAATTCGGTAAATTGCAACGGGCAATTTCAGTTTTTTTGCAAGGGCCGCAATGGATGGATTCATATATTCCGTTTGACCGCTGTAGGTTCGGTTTCCCTCAGGCGCAATGCAAATTGAGCCGCCCTCTTTTGCAACGCGGAGGCAGTTCATAACTGCCGCCACATCGGTGGTCTGCTTCCTTATGGGAATGGGGTTAACCGCCCATCTTATAAGGTCTGACACAAAGCCGTTTGAAAAAATGTCCTCGGTGGCAAGGTAATAAATTGCCTTTTTGAAGGTCATTCCCACAAAGAACTGGTCAAACGGTGTTTGGTGGTTTAAAAGAATAAGATAGGCTCTTTTTCTGTCCCCACCGAATTTTTCTATTTTAATGTTATATTTTAATTTAGCAATGGGATAAAGCACAACGTAGGCTATCGCCGTTATAACTTTGTGCCGAAACTTTATCCACTTTTTTGAGTTTTTCTTTTTATTCATAAGCTTCTCCCGAATAAAACTATCGAAAACATTTTACCACATTCTCGCCCTTTTTTCAAGAAAAAACGCCTAAAACATAATATCTTAAAAAGAAATCCCCTGATTAGAATAATAATCAAGGGATTTACTGTGTTAGACTTAAAGCTCGTTTACCGCTCTTATAATTTTCTTTAAAATTTCGGGGTTGAAATTTTGGAATTCGGTCACATTAACGCTTTTGCCCGTCAGCGTGCGCAACCAAACTGCAGCGGCGGCAAACCGCCCGTAATCAAAGGTCAAATGAAAGCCATCGCGACAAAGGGACAGCCCGCCGTTTTTATAATCAAACTCCTTAATATTCTCGCGGATATACTGAATTTCCCGGCCAACAGGTATAATCTCGGCATTTATTTTTTTTGCTGCCTGCTTCGAAGCTCTTTCAATGCAGTCGTACATATATCTTTGGTCGTTGTCATAATTTTTAAAACCTTCGTGTGTGGTATCGATTTCGTAAGCCCAGGTCTGATGAAAATAAAGTTTTGCATCAGGCTTTTCTTTTCTTACCAAATCCGCAAGGGCCGAAAGATACGGCTCGTAGGTTTCAATCATACCGCTAAACTGACTCACCTGCTGAAGCGTTATAATATCCCAATTATCGGCCCGCAGGGCATCAATAATACTGATTTTACGGCTTGCTTGACCGCCGTTTATCTCGTAATCGTATGCTTCGTTATTTTCCGTTACGTTTTGCCAATGGGTTTCTAAACTGCAACCGCCTATAAAAAGATTAGCCGTTTCAAGGCAGTCACCGTTTGCCTGCGCCAATTTTTGAAGCCAGCCGTGCGCATCATTGGAAAAGCTGTTGCCAATAGATAAAATTTTCATACTTTTAATCCTTTAATGTTTTTGCAAATCCGTATAAACGGATATCGGGGCAAAGTCCCGTTTTTCACAATAACAAATGTCTTTTACCCTTCGCATTTTTCTTTGTCTTTATCAATTTTTTTGTTTCTTGCGTAAAGACACAAATCAATGCCAACCATTAAAAGATTAAGCAGATAAAAAAACAAAACGTACCATTTGGAAGCAAAGTCCGCCATATAATCTTGGTTTATAAGTTTTGAGGTTATTCCCGCAATGTAGCCAAAGAAAATAAGGCACAAAAAACCAAGACTTTTACCCTTTGCAGTTCTTGCTTTATAGGATTTTATAACGTTCATAGGCCAGGAAGCACCGAATGCTACAATCATTAAAATTTCAAAAAATTCAGCCATCTTTCTTCCCCCTTCCTGTCAAATTATACCTCCTTGTCTGCCTATTGTAAAGGATTATTTGAAAGGAATTTGCAGATTAAAAACGAAAGCACCGCTTTTGCAGTGCTTTTGTTTTTGGCGCGCTGAAAGGGACTCGCTACGGTGCTCTGCACCTACACGCCCGCGTCGGCGAAAACAGTCCCCCGGACTGTTTTCTTCCGCTTACGCTCCCTCCTGTTCGAGTCCCTTTATTAAATCTCACACCAAAAAACAAAAAGCACCGCTTTTGCGGTGCTTTTGTTTTTGGCGCGCTGAAAGGGACTCGAACCCCCGACCCTCTGCTTAGAAGGCAGATGCTCTATCCGGCTGAGCTATCAGCGCATATTAAATTTTGGGCAAAAAAATGGAGCGGGTGATGGGAATCGAACCCACACAGCCAGCTTGGAAGGCTGGAATTCTAGCCATTGAACTACACCCGCATACACTATTCGCCTCAAACGGCAAGTTATATCTTACCACATAACTTGCCGTTAGTCAAGTGTTTTTCTTTGGATTTTTAAGGGCTAATTTGCGCTGATTTCAAGGGTGTCCTTATAATCAATGCTGATTTCTTTAACAGCGTTTTCACCCTTGTCAATTATAATATTAACGATTTCGTTTTCAATTTCTCTTCTTATCATATTGCGGAGAATTCGAGCGCCCTCTTTTGCGCCGTCACCCTTTTCGGCAAGGTATTTGCATACGCTGTCACTGTAACTTACCTTAATATCCTTTTGAAGCATTGCCTCTTTAAGTTCATTAAGCATAAGCGCCGCGATTTTCTCAAGGGACTCCTTTTTAAGAGGCGCAAAAACAACAACCTCGTCAACACGACCTAAAAACTCGGGGCGCAGGAAATCCTCCAGTGCTTTAATGGCCTTTTCCTTTGAGGCATCCTCCCTTGTTTTACCGAAGCCCATAAGGGTGTCGGTTCTGTCACTTCCCGCGTTTGAGGTCATAACGATTATGGTGTTTTCAAAATTAACGGTGCGGCCCTGTGAATCGGTGATACGACCGTCATCAAGAATTTGCAAAAGAATATTCAAAACATCGGGGTGCGCCTTTTCAATTTCATCAAAAAGAATAACGCTGTAGGGCTTTCGCCTTACCTTTTCGGTAAGCTGACCTGCATCGTCATAGCCCACATATCCGGGAGGGGCTCCGATAAGGCGGGAAACCGAGTGCTTTTCCATAAACTCCGACATATCAAAGCGGAGCATCGTTTCAGGGGTTGAAAAAAGTTGTTCCGACAGCACCTTAACAAGCTGGGTTTTGCCCACGCCCGTAGGGCCCACAAAGATAAATGATGCAGGGCGCTTTACGGCAGAGGTTTGCACCCTTGAACGCTTAACGGCGGCGGTAACAAGGCTTGCGGCTTCATCCTGACCGATGATTTTCTTCTTTATTTCATCCTCAAGACTTGCAAGCTTCTTTAAATCGCTTTCCTCAACCTTAACGGCTGGAATACCCGTCCAAAGCTCGATAACCTTTGCAACGTCTGAAAAACTTACGGTGTTGTTGGCGGCAGGCTCGTAAAGACCCTGCGCCGTTGCCTTGTATTTCTCAAGATTTGCCTTTAATTTGGCAATCTTTTCGTAATCGGGATTTTCTACATCCTGCTCCAAATTCTCAAGCTCTAATGAATATTCCTTAATTTTTTTGTTTGCAACATAAAGCTCATCAATGGCAGGGTTTTCAAGAGCAGCGCAGGCGCAGGACTCATCAAGCAAATCAATGGCCTTGTCGGGCAAAAATCTGTCGGTTACATAACGCTCTGAAAGTGAAACGATTTTTCCAATCATTTCATCGGGAATTTTAACGTTGTGATAGCCCTCGTAATAACCCTTTACGCCCATTAAGATTTTTTCGGCCTCAACTGTAGACGGCTCCTCAATTTTAACGGGCTGGAAACGCCGTTCTAATGCGGCATCCTTTTCGATGTATTTTCTGTATTCCTTAAAGGTTGTTGCGCCGATGACCTGAATCTGGCCGCGTGAAAGGGCAGGCTTTAAAATGTTGGCGGCGTTCATTGAACCCTCGGTGGCATCGCCTGCGCCAACAAGGTTATGAATTTCATCAATAAACAAAATAATATTGCCGGCCTCTTTGATTTCCTCAACAAGACCCTTAACGCGGCTTTCAAACTGCCCTCTAAACTGAGTGCCTGCAACAAGTCCCGTCATATCAAGAAGATAAATTTCCTTGTCAAGCAACCTTGCAGGGGCGGTGCCGTTTGCAATTTTTATGGCTAGCCCTTCGGCAATGGCGGTTTTACCAACACCGGGTTCACCGATAAGGCAGGGGTTGTTTTTGGTGCGGCGGGAGAGAATTTGAATTGTGCGATAAAGTTCCTCATCGCGGCCAACAATAACGTCAAGTTCACCACGCTTTGCGCGGTCGTTTAAATTGGTGCAATAGGTTTCAAGGTGACGCTTGCGCTTTTTGTCCTGTCCCTTTTTGGCGCCCTTCTCCCCTTTTTCCTTTTTATCGGCATTATCGCTTTTGGGCGCGGCGCCGCCGAAAATATTATTAAGGAAAGGAAACGCAGGGGCCGTGCCTAAATCAAAGCCATCCTCATCGTTTTCTCCCATAGCCATAATATCACCGAACTGCTCGCTTAACTGCTCGATATCATCATCGGTAATATTCATTTTTTCAAGCATATCGTTGATGGGTTTAACCCCCATCTCTTTAGCGCAAACAAGACAAAGTCCCTGAGGCTGGGCATTGGGCTGACTCGGGTCAGAAATGAACACCATAGCAGGGCGCTTTTTGCACTTGGAACACAAATTCATAAATTGACTTACTCCTTATTTTCTTCTTGTGTGGCAGAGGTTGTGTTTTTAAGCACAACCTGCATATATCCCAGCATTGAAAGAATCATACAAGCGATAGATACCACCGCAAGAATACTCGCAACAACAGAGGGAAGAACCGCTATAAACTCCATAAGAACAACATAAATAATGGTGGAATAAATTGCAACTGTGGAAAGCTTGCCCCACCATCTTGCCGACATAGGCTTAATTAAACCGTTTTTCAGCAGATATGCCACCGCAATTGCGGTAAGCAATTCCTTAACAAAAAGAACGATAAACATAGGCAGCAGCATTTTGTGTTTAACAAGCAGGCAGAAAAGCATTGCCGCCTGGGTTAGTTTATCGGCAATGGGGTCAAGAATTTTGCCAAGGTCACTCACCATATTAAACCGACGGGCAATAAAACCGTCAACCACATCGCTAAGGCCTGAGAGCAAAATAATGCCAAAGGCAATCACCTGGTTGTTTTCTATATTATTTGCAAAATATATCGGAACAAACGCAATAATCAGCGCAATTCTGAAAAAAGAAATAATATTCGGTATTGTGAAAATTTTGTTGTTCATTTTTCTTTCCCAATTCTTAAAATATATTGTGTTTTTTAAATCCCCAAAAAGTTAACGCCTAAAAGCGCATTTAAATAGTTGCAAATGTAAGAGCTTTCCACGGCCTCTGAAATTTTCCCGCCTGCAAGAGCTCCCACAAAAATGGCTACGGCGCAAAATACCGCCGCGAATATTACACCCTTAACTGCGCCCAGCATTCCGCCCAGCACTCGGTTCAGAGTTCCCACAACAGAGAAGGAGAACAGTTTGTTGAGCATTTTTGCCAGAATTCTTACAACAAACATCAAAACCACAAACAAAATTACGCTCACAAGGGTTTTAATAACCGAAACAACGATGGGTTCTACCACCTTTTCGCTGACCGTTTCGGCAACGCTTGCGGCACCGCCGCCGAGGCTTGAATTAACGTGATTTGTCAGTTCTTCATCGCTCACACCGAAAAATTCAAGGTTGTTTTTTATAAACTTTGGCAGTTTTTCGTAAACCGATTTTGCGGCATCGGTTGTGGTTTCCTCAACACCTTGCTCAATGGCGGTCATAACGGTGGGGCTCACCGCCTTGTCATAAACAAAATTTGCAACGGGGGCGCTGAAGGTGAAGGAAACGTAAACAGCAAGCAGGAAGCCCACAACCTCTATCACCGTTTTGACAAAGCCCTGCTTTGCGCTAATAATTACGGTGACCGCAATTATAGCAACAATAATTAAATCAAGGATGATGCCCATTCACTTTTCCTCCGCATTTTTTATTTTTTAAGGGAGATTGCCTTCCTTGCCATTTCGGCAATGTTAACACCACGAAGGCCGAATTTATCAAGAAGTTCCGCTGCAGGACCTGATTTACCAAAGGTATCGTTAACACCCACCTTCAAAACAGGAACGGGGCACTCCTCGGTGATAACATCGGCAACTGCGCTGCCTAAACCGCCGATAACCGAATGTTCCTCGGCTGTTACAATGGCGCCTGTTTCTTTAGCGGCCTTAATAATGATTTCTTTATCTAAAGGTTTAATGGTGGCAATGTTAATAATTCTGGCATTTATGCCTTCGGCCTTTAAAATTTCATAGGCCTCAAGCGCCTCGGCAACCATAAGACCGGTTGCAACGATTGTAACATCGCTTCCCTCTTTAAGCTCTACGCCTTTGCCGATTTCAAAGTTGTAATCATCATCGAAAACAACGGGCACTGCAAGACGGCCAAAGCGCATATAAACAGGGCCATCATGCTTCACTGCGGCAAGCACTGCCTTTCTTGTTTCAACAGCATCGGCAGGGTTAATAACGGTCATTCCGGGAATGGTGCGCATTAAAGCGATATCCTCACAGCATTGATGGGTTGCGCCATCCTCACCAACAGAGATACCTGCGTGGGTTGCGCCGATGATAACGTTTAAATGGGGGTAGCCAACCGAGTTTCTTACCTGTTCAAAGGCTCTGCCTGCGGCAAACATTGCAAAGGAGCTGACAAAAACTCTTTTGCCTGTTGCGGCAATACCAGCAGCGATGCTCACCATATTTTGCTCTGCAATACCGCAGTTGTAAAAGCGCTCAGGGTAAGCCTTTTTAAACATACCCGTTTTGGTTGCGGCCGCAAGGTCGGCATCCATAACGATAAAATCTTTATTGGTTTCAGCAAGTTCAACAAGGGCTGCGCCATAGGCATCTCTTGTAGCAATTTTTTTAATATCAGCCATTTTAATTTCCTCCCTATTAAAGCGCCTTAAGTGCGGCTTCTAACTCACTAACGGCAATGGCGGCCTGCTCATCATTCGGTGCGCTGCCGTGCCAATTAACCGCGTTTTCCATAAAGGACACGCCCTTGCCCTTAACCGTTTTTGCAACAATGGCGGTGGGCTTGCCTTTAAGCTGTCTGGCTTTGTTTAAAGCATCTTCAATCTGGTCAAAATCGTGACCGTCAATGGTTATAACGTTCCAGCCAAAGGCTTCGAACTTTTTATCAATGGGAGAAGGAGAGTTAACCTCATCGCAGGTGCCGTCAATCTGAAGATTGTTAAAATCAACAAAGGCCACAAGGTTATCAAGGTTTTTATTGCCTGCAAACATTGCCGCTTCCCAAACCTGACCTTCTTCGATTTCACCGTCACCAAGAACTGTATAAACACGGAAACCGCTTTCAAAATGCTTTGAGGAAAGGGCCATTCCAACGGCCGTAGAAATGCCCTGACCGAGTGAGCCTGATGACATATCAACGCCGGGGATATTTTTCATATCGGGGTGGCCCTGTAATCTTGAATTGTATTTACGAAGGGTAATAAGCTCTTCCACGGGGAAGAAGCCGCGGTGAGCAAGAACCGAATAGAGCGCCGGCGCTGCGTGACCCTTTGAAAGAACAAAGCGGTCTCTTGACTCCATTTTAGGATTTTCAGGGTCAATGTTCATCTCTTTAAAATAAAGATATGTAATAATATCTGCGCAGGAAAGCGAGCCGCCCGGATGACCAGCCTTTGCGGCGTGAACGCTTTTAATGATGCCAATTCGCGCTTTAGCGGCTTGTTTTTGCAGTTCTAATTTTGTTTGTGCATTCATCTTGATTTTACTCTCCTTTGATTTTTGTTAAATAATCTATAAAATCTGCAACCGCGCCGTGGGCGCAGGGGCAGGTTATGTACTTGGCTTTTTCTTTAATATCCTGAGGGGATTCCTCGGTTGCGGCGCCAATGTCGGCGGCGCAAATCATTTCAAGGTCGTTGTAATAATCGCCAATGGCAAAAACATTGCCGTCACTTATCTTGTAAATTTCCTTAAGGTCGGCAAGGGCCGAAGCCTTTGAAACGCCCTTTGGCAACTGCTCGAAATAGTGGCGCATTCTGCCGTAAACAAAGGCGTTGGTTCTCACAAATCGGCTGTTGTGCTTTTTTGGGGTTAGCGCCGCCACCTTTTCATAGGTCTCGCTGTCGGGCGGAAACAAAATGGCCTTGCACCACTTAATATCCTTAATATCGTTATATGTCACATCAATGGGCGTTAATTCCTCGTAGGTTTCGTGGTCGATAACCTCCTCATTGCGATTAAGGGTGTAGGAAATGTGGCCAACATGCACCTTGATACCAACGTTTTTAAAATTCTCGCTGATATATTTAACATAAGCCTTATCGGCTTCCTCCAAAAAGTTTTGTTTCAAAACCTTTTTACTAGTGGAATCATAAATAACCGCGCCGTTTTGAACAATGCTTGCCGAAATATCACAAAGCTTACGAACCGCAGGCATAATCCCTTCGGCCGAACGACCTGAGGATAAACAAAATTTGCCGCCCTCACCTATGAAATATTTAATTTTTTCAACATTTTCGGGTGGCAAAACACCGTTGTTTATAAGCGTGCCGTCAATATCACAGGCCAAAAGACAGCCATCAAAAATCCCCATTTTATAATTTCCTTTCTAAAAACGAGGTGAAATAAGCGGGGAGTTCGCTTGAAAATTCCATATACTTCTTTGTGGTTGGGTGAATAAAACCGATTTTCCTTGCGTGCAGGCACTGGCCCCCAAGTTCGGTTATCACCTTTTTGGGCCCGTAAACCGCATCGCCTGCAACGGGATGACCGATAAATGCCATATGCACCCTTATCTGGTGGGTTCTGCCCGTTTCAAGGCTCACTTTAAGGTGTGAAAACTGTCCGTTTGTGCAAAGCACCGTAAAATGGGTGACCGCTTCTTTGGAATTTTGCTCGGTAACGGCCATTTCCTTTCTTTTTACGGGGTGCCTGCCAATGGGCGCGTTAATCGTGCCCTCGGTTTCTTTAAAACCGCCGTAAACCACCGTTTCATATTCACGGGTGAAGGAATGTTCCTTTATCTGTTCGCTTAAAAAGCGGTGGGCATTATCGTTTTTTGCCACCACCAAAAGACCGCTTGTGTCCTTATCAATTCGGTGAAGAATACCCGGGCGCATTACCCCGTTTATCCCCGAAAGGCTATCCCCACAATGGTAAAGCAGGGCGTTAACAAGTGTGCCCGTGTAATTTCCTGCCGCAGGGTGCACCACCATTCCCTTTTCCTTGTTTACAACCAGCAGGTCGCTGTCCTCATAAACAATGTTAAGAGGAATGTTTTCCGCCGCAATTTGCAGCGGTTCAGGTTCAGGGATGGTAATTTCCACCGCGTCACCCGTTTTAAGCTTGTAATTTTTATTCACAGTCCTTGAGTTAACCGTTACAAATCCATCACTAATCAGTTTGGCGGCATAGGAACGGGTGGCCTCGCTGTTTTCAGCAACAAAGGTATCAAGGCGGACGTTTTCGTCCGCCTTTTGGGCTGTAAATTTAATCATTTGAAGCGTTTTCCTTCTTTAGGCTTTCGGCACTCACCTTGCGGTGGTCGATTGTTATATCAATAATGAGATATAATACAAGAAGCAGCGCGCCGATTACAACTGCGCAGTCGGCAACGTTGAAAACAGGGAAATCGGGCATAAAATTCAGGTGTAAAAAATCAATTACCGTGCCATCGTTAAAAATGCGGTCAACTAAATTTCCAAGTCCACCCGAAAGCACCAGGGTAATTGCCCAAAAAAGGGGCTTGTTTTTAGGTCCCTTTGTTATAAGAAGGGAAAGGCAGATTATCATCACAATAACGGTGAGGGAAACAAGAAGCCAGGTGTGACCGCTCAGCAGTCCCCAAGCGCCACCCTTGTTGTGAACATAAGTGAAATCGAGAATTCCGGGAATAAAGGTGCGGGACTCGGCCAAAGCAAACTCACCTACAACATAGGCCTTTGTAAGGCGGTCGGCAACAAAAATTCCAACTGCGGCAAGAACCGCTAAAATATAACTTACCAATTATTGTTCCTCCAAAACTCTGGCACAGCGCTGGCAAATATCCTCACTGCCGCTAACGGTGCCAACTGTATTTGAATAAGCCCAACAACGGGCGCATTTTTTACCCTCGGCATGCTTAACGGTAACGGTGAAATCCTGCTCACCCTTAAACTCGCCCTGTCCGCCTTTGCTAATTGCAAGGTCAGACACAATGAGAACACCGGGCAAAATGTCGCTGATGGAACTTATAAAATCATAGGTTTCGCCATCAGCAAAAATGGTAACCGAAGCATCAAGGGAGGCGCCTATAACCTTATCTGCGCGGGCAAGCTCAAGCGCCTTTTTAACGTCATCACGAACTGCGTGAATTTTCTCCCAACGGGCAAGAAGCTCATTATCAACATTATCGGTTGCCTCGGGCATATCGTTAAACATAACATTTCTTGCATCGCGGTCGGCTGAATGGGGCATAAACTGCCAGATTTCATCTGATGTGAAGGCAAGAATTGGGGCAACAAGAAGGGTTAATGTGTCAAGAATACGGTAAATCACCGTTTGCGCTGCGCGGCGGGTTACGGAATTCTTGTTCTCAACATAAAGCCTGTCTTTAAGCACGTCAAGGTAGAAGTTTGACATATCAAGAACGCAGAAGTTGTGAACTGCGTGATAAACCAAATGATATTCAAAGTTATCGTAGGCCTTGCGGCAGGTGCGAACAAGCTCATTCATTCGGGCAAGGGCAAAACGGTCAATTTCCGTAAATGCGCTGTCATCTACGCTGTCGGTATCGGGGTTAAAGTCGCTGATACAGCCAAGAATAAAGCGGGCTGTGTTACGGATTTTTCTGTAAGCCTCGGAAAGCTGTTTTAAGATATCATTTGAAACGCGAATGTCGGCGTGATAGTCGGATGAAGCAACCCACAGTCTTAAAATATCGGCGCCGTACTGCTTAACAACATCATCGGGAATGATAACGTTACCAATGGATTTGGACATTTTCTTGCCCTCGCCGTCAACAACCCAGCCGTGGGTTACAACGGTTTTATAGGGGGCAACGCCCTTGGTGGCAACGTTTGTAAGAAGTGATGACTGGAACCAGCCTCTGTATTGGTCGGCGCCCTCCAGATAAAGGTCGGCGGGACTCTTTAAATAATCTCTTGTGTCTAAAACTGCCGCGTGGGAAACACCCGAGTCAAACCAGACATCCATAATATCAGTTTCCTTTTTGAACTCGGTGTGACCGCAGGTGCAAACTGCATTTTCGGGCATTAAATCTTTAGCATCAAGTTCATGCCAGGCATCGGCGCCCTTTTCTCTGAAAATTTCGGCAACCTTGGCGATAGACTCTTTGGAAATGTATTCCTTGCCGCATTCCTTGCAGTAGAAAATCGGAATGGGAACGCCCCAGGTGCGCTGACGTGAAATACACCAGTCGCTTCTGTCCATAACCATTCCCGAAATACGGTTTTCGCCCCATTCGGGAACCCAGCGAACCTTACCGATTTCCTCAACTGCCTGCTTGGCAAAATCGGAAATTGAGCAGAACCATTGCTCGGTTGCGCGGAATAAAATAGGCTTTTTACATCTCCAGCAATGGGGATATTGGTGAATTATCTTTTTAAGCGCAAAGAGGTAGCCGTTTTCCTCAAGCCAAATTGCAATTTTCTTGTTGGCTTCATCGGTGGTAACACCTGCAAAGGGGCCTGCCTCCTCGGTCATCATACCCTTGTTGTCAACGGGAACCGTTATTCCGATTTCCTTGTATCTGCGGCAAACTTCAAAGTCATCAACACCGTGACCGGGGGCTGTGTGAACGCAGCCTGTACCACTCTCAAGTGTTACGTGGTCGCCCACGATAATAAGGGAATCGCGGTTCATAAAGGGATGGGTTGCAACCATATATTCAAGGTCGCGACCCTTAATGGTGCCGATAACCTCATAATCGGAAATTTCAGCAGCCTCAAGAGCGCCTTTAAAGAGTTCGGTTGCCATAATATAGTTTTCATCGCCGCATTTAACAACGCTGTATTCATATTCAGGGCCAACGCAAATCGCAAGGTTTGCAGGAAGTGTCCAGGTGGTGGTGGTCCAGATTACGAAGTAGGTTTTTGAAAGGTCGGCGCCCATTGCGCTAAGCAGTCCCTTATCCTCTTTAACGGGGAACTTAACGTAGATTGAATAGCAAGGGTCCTCGGCATATTCAATTTCAGCCTCGGCCAGCGCCGTTTGACATTCGGGGCACCAATAAACAGGCTTTAAGCCCTTGTAAATGTAGCCCTTTTCGGCCATTTCGCCGAAAACCTCAACCTGCTTTGCAACATATTCATTTTTAAGGGTTAAATAGGGGTCTTCCCATTCACCCAGAACGCCCAGTCGCTCAAACTGCTTTCTTTGCTCCTCTGCAAAGTTAATTGCAAACTCGCGGCACATTTTGCGAAGCTCTAGGGGGGAAATCATTTCTCCCGATTTCATACCTGCAGCCTTTCTTGCCTTAAGCTCGGTAGGAAGGCCGTGGGTGTCATAACCGGGAACGAAGGGCGCCTTAAAGCCCGTCATATTCTTATAGCGCACAACAAAATCCTTTAAGGATTTGTTTAAAGCGGTGCCAAGGTGAATAATACCGTTGGCATAGGGAGGGCCATCGTGCAAAACGTAAAGCGGCTTTCCCTCGTTGCGCTTGATAATTTCGTGATAAAGGTCGCTTTCCTGCCATTTGCGCAGAGCCTCGGGCTCACGCACGGGAAGACCTGCGCGCATAGGAAATTCTGTGCTGGGTAAATTAAGTGTCTGATTGTAATCGCGTTGTTCCATTTTGTAACTAACTCCTCAACATAAATCGTTGCTTTTAAAATATATTATTCTGCATTGTTAGAGGCAGTTTCCTCTAAAAGTGCATCATTGTTTTCAAATTCAAGTTCAATAGCCCTTGCCGCACGAGCTGCATCCATAGGCGCCTCCTCGGGAAGCTCGGAAACAGCCTTAACAAAAGATTTTATGCGAATGAGGGTGTCGCTTCTGAATGCGGCCGCCTCAATTTTCAGGCGGTCATAAATCGCCTGCTCATTTTGAACGCTTTGCTTTGCCGCAAAAAGCATTGCCTGCTTTTTATCCTCATAGCCCTGCTCAAAATCTTCATAATCCTTCGTTATTGCAGCCTTCTTCTCCTCAAACTCCCTTTCAAGGTCGTTAAGTGTTTGAAGGTGTGAAGCCCTTTTGGTTTCAATTTCGCTCTTTGCCGCACTTAAAATTTCCTCCGCCTGGTTTTTGGCATCGGCAATAATCTGGTCGGCAAGCTTTTGAGCGCTTAAAAGAACGCTTTGAATGCTATCCTTTGCATTTTCGCTTTCCTCAATCTTTTTCTCAAGCTCATCGTTCTTTTCGAGCAACAGCTTAATTTGGTATGCAATTTGCTCATAGTCGGCCTCAACACGGTCAAGGAATTCATCAACCTCTTCCCTTTTGTAGCCCTTCATTGATGAGGAAAATGTTATGTTTCTGATTTCATCAGCAGTAAGCATTACACTCGTTCTCCTTCTTAAACGTATTTTTTGTATTTTAAAATAATTCTGCCCTTTTTGCTTTTGTCATTCACATCGGCAACGATAAACTTGCCCTTGCCGCGAATTGTGATTTTATCATTTTGCCAAACGGATTTTGTGATTTTCTCGGCGGGCACGCCGTTTTGAAGCACAAGACCTGCCTCAATCATTTGGCAGGCCACCGCCCTTGAAACGCCTGCCAGCGCCGAAACAACGCAGTCAAGCCGCAGGGAGGAAACGGTGTCGGAAAAATCACGAAGAAGGCCAAGGCCCGGAAGGGGTGTGTCAAAACCTTTTTTGAGGGTAACGCCAACGCCGCCTACCTTCGTAAGATTAAGCATTACAAATTCCAGAATATCACGGCTTAAAAACACCACTGCCCTGCCCTTTTCTATGAGGATATCACCAGCACATTCCCGCTTTATTCCAAGGGACATTAAAGTGCCTAAAAAATCACGGTGGGAAAGAGCATATTCCCCTTTAAAGGAAAGGGTTATGGCCTCGATGGGGAAAATTTCGCGGTTTTCCTTTTCGCACCACTCGGGCAGCGCCGCGAAAAAGCAACGCTCGGCTTCCTCGTAGCCTCCGTAAAAAGAAATGTTTTCACCGCCAAGTGTTTTTGAAAGGGTTGCCTTTTCCTCGGCGGTTAAAAAACCGATAAAATGGGGCGCGCAGGTTCTCTCGGCAATTAAAACCGCATCCCGCGCTCTGTCAATTAAAATATCCCCTTGCATTACATATAAAATCTGCCGTCTTCAAAATCATCGGGAATAAGTTCGCCCATAACGTCAACGTTAGCAGGCACGATTATAAAGGTGCTGTTGGCAACCTTTTTAATGCTGGCGCCGTTGGCATAGGCTGCGCCGCTGATAAAGTCAATAATGCGGCGTGAGGTTTCCCTGTTGGCAGTTTCAAGGTTTAAAACAACCGTTTTTTTAGCATTAAGATGGTCGGCAATTTCGGTCACGTCATCAAAGCGGTCAGGCTTAACGAGAACAACCTGCATTTGAGACTGTGTGAAATTAACGGTTTTTGATTTACGCTCGCTCTGGAAAATGCGGGGAGTGTCGTTCTTTGCGGCCTTAGGCTCGCGGTAGGTTTCCTTTTTGGAAACGGGTTCTTCCTCCTCGAATTCCAACTCCTCTTCAAACTCATCATCCTCAACGCTTACAAGTTTTTTAATGTTGTCAAAAAAGCCCATAGTAAAAATCTCCTTTTTTTAATTTCTTTTTCCGAAAAGCGCGGTTCCTACGCGCACTAAATTTGAGCCGCATTCAATAGCCTCCTCAAAATCAGAGGACATTCCCATTGATAAAAACTCCATACTAACATTATCCCTTTTTTTTAGGCTAATGTCAATAAACAGTTTGTGCATTCGGTTAAAATACTCACGTGCTTTAAGCCGTTCCTCGCAAATCGGCGGAATGCACATAAGTCCCCTTATGCGAATGCCGTGAATGGTGGACATTTCATCAATGGCGGCTTCAATTTCATCAGGTGAAAATCCCGATTTCGATTCCTCGCCGCCAATGTTAATTTCAATAAGCACATCGGTGGTAATGCCCAGCTTTTCGGAGCATTTTCCGATTTCTCTTGCCAGCTTTAAGGAATGTACCGATTCAATCATCGAAACCTTGCCGACAATGTCTTTTACCTTGTTGGTCTGAAGATGTCCTATAAAATGTCGGGTAACGTTTTCGGTTATGGCATCATTCTTTGAAAGAAATTCCTGCACCCTGTTTTCGCCAATGTGGGTAATTCCAAGGCTTATTACCTCGTTTATAATTTCGGGGGCAACGGTTTTGGTTGCCGCAAGCAGAATAACCTGCCCGTTTTCCCTGCCGCTTTTCTTAACGGCCGCATCAAAGCGCGATTTTATATCGCTGTAATTGGCTTCAAGAAAGTTAATTGATAATTTTTCCGTCATAAAGATTCTTTCCTTTCACCACAACCTCATCGTATAAGCGAAGCCCCGATGCGCTGTCGTTGGACAACTTGCAAATTATGGTTTCCTCGTCACGATAAAGGATTTCCGCCTCCACAAATTTAAGTTCCATACCCGACAGCACGTAAACTCCCGTTTTGGAATTCACAACGCGAAGGGCCTTGCGGGGAAGCTTTAATCCTTTGTAATTTCCGTTTACCACCGTCATTGCGCCGCTTCTGAGGGTTGCCAACTCGCTACTCATTTCCTGACAGGAAAAAACGATAACCGCGCGGTCGCTGACCGATGAAATATTAACACGCTCAACCTTAACCGAAATTTCGGGATTTGCCTTTAAATTCGTTTTGATGGTAAGGGTATCCCCCGTTTTATAGGCAAGGGAATCGTTAACGCTCACCGTGGCGGCAATATACCACTTGTAATCCGAAACAAGCTTTCCCACCACCTCTTTTGAAAGTGTGCCGGGTTTTAAACCGTCAAGTGTTTCGGGGGTAAGCTTTTCAATATCAGCAGGGGTAAGAATTTCCTCATAGCCATCGGCGGTATCGATGAAATAGCCCGAAACGTGTGCCGAAATTTGTCCCTGCGGAGAGGTCAGTGTGGCGGCAAGAGCATCTCTTTCATCCTTAAGACTTTTAAGTTGTAATGAAAAATCGGTTGTGGCATCGGTAACCATTTGTCGGCGGGTTAAAATCATCATAAGGTCTTCGGAGTTTTCCATCGCCTCATTAAAATTACCGTAAGCACAGGCCAGCTTTAATTTGTTAAGGCACTCTTTAATCCTTTGGTTAAGCAGGTCAAGGTCGGCCGCCGTAACCGCATTGTAGCTTTCAAGCTCCTGAATGCTGGCAATTTTAGCATCCAGCATCTTTATTTGCGATGCCGCAACCGACTGCTCCTCCCCTGAATAAACGTGGGCGATAACACCGTTTTTCTCAATTCGCTTTCCACTTTCAACATTAAAGTGCAAAACGCCCGAAGAATTAAAATTTACAAGACTTTCATCTCTTATAATAACGGCGTTTATATTAACGCCCTCCACCATTTCGCCGTAAACCGCAGTTTGGGTTTCAATGGGGCGGTAGAGCGCGGCGTAAATCTGATAGGCAAGAAACAAAACGAGAATAAATCCCAAAAGGAATTTTAAAAATTTGCCATCCTTCACTTTACTTTCCCGCCTCCTTTAAAATTCTTTTTGCCTCACACAAAACATCGGGGGTTTTGTCGGCATAAATCCAATGAATTCTGCTGTCCTTTTTAAACCAGGTAAGTTGCCGCTTGGCGTAGTGACAGCTTTCTCTCTTTAAAAGTTCAACCGCTTCATCTAAAGATAGCTCGCCCCTCAAATATTTATGAAGCTCCTTGTGTCCAATGGCCTGAACACCGCCGCCCTTTAAATTAAGGGTGGCCTGCGCCTCGTTTAAAAGGCCGTTTTGAAGCATTAAATCAACGCGGCGCCTTATTCTCTCATAAAGAAGCTGCCTATCCTCAAAGGTGATGCCAAGCATTACCTCCTTATAGGGGCTGGGCACACTGCGGGACTCCGCCTCAAGTTCGGTTATGGTTTTCCCCGTAAGCTCGAAAAGTTCCAGCGCCCTTATAATTCGCCTTGTGTTGTTGGGGTGAAGCCTTTGAGCCGCCGCTTCATCGATTAACTTGAGTCTTTGATGCATATATTCTTGACCGAATTCCGAAAGTTCGGCCTGAAGCCTTTTGCGAAGGGCAAAATCGGTAGGCTCTGAAACAAACTGAATGTTGTCAACAAGGCTGTTAACATAAAGCCCCGTGCCACCCACCAAAATGGGCTGTTTGCCCGAAGAATAAATTTCTTTGATTTTTTTGTGGGCCGCCTCAACGTAGTCGGCAACCGAAAAGAGAGCCGAAAAATCCAGCACCTCAATTAGGTGGTGCGGAACACCCTGCCTTTCCTCCATTGTAGGAACGGCCGAAGCAATGGGCATTGAACGGTAAATTTGCATTGAGTCGGCTCCCACAACCTCACCGCCAAGGTGCTTTGCAAGGCCCACACCAAGAGAGGTTTTTCCCGATGCGGTGGGACCCACGACACAAACAAGGGGTATCTTATTCATTACTGAATTCTCCCGAACTGTTTTTCAATTTCATTCTTTGTGAGCCTTATTGCCACGGGTCTGCCGTGAGGACAGTACATAATGCTGTCATCGTTTATAATCCGATTAGCAAGTTTTTCAAGTTCAAAGGCGCTTGTGTTGTAGCCTGCCTTAATGGCCGCCTTACAGGCAACGGTGTGGAAAATACGCTCCTGCGCGGGCAAAACCGCCGTTTTGGTCTCACTAAGGCTTTCGGCCAAATCGAAAACCAAGGTTTGCACGTCAAGGCCCGTAAGCATTTGCGGAATTGCCGTTACTAAAACCGAGTTGTTACCAAAATCCTCCATTTCAAAGCCTGCTTCACTTATTTTATCGGTGTTTTCGGTTATAAGAATATAATCTTCCGAAGGCAGTGTTACGGCAACGGGTGTCAGCAACGCCTGCACCGCAATTTCCTCGGTGGATTTAAGTCGCTCATAGTTAATTCTTTCGTGAGCCGCGTGCTTGTCAATTAAATACACCTGATTTTCGCACTCTGCGATAATGTAGGTCTTAAGCGCCTCGCCGATGTACCTTACTTGCTTTTGAGGTTTTGGAGGCTCGGCTATCTCCCGTTTGGGTGTTTCCTCCTTGGCGCCCTGTACCTCGGCTTTCTCGGAAATCACTTGCGGCTTCGGCTCGGCCTCAATTATCACCTTTTGCTGTTCGGCCTTAACAATGTCACTTAATGTGAAACTTGTTCCCTCGTTTTTTGCGGGCGGGATATATTCAAAGCTTCTCGGCTTTGTGTCCTGCCTTGCAGTTTGTTTATATTCCTCGGCCGTCATTCGGGCAAAGGGCTGAACAGAATTGCTTTTAAGATTTACTTCGGGGCGAGTGTCGCCAAATGCGATGGCGTTTTTAACGGAGTAATAAACGGCGTTGAAAACAGCCCTTTCATCGGAAAAACGCACCTCAGTTTTAGCAGGATGCACGTTAACGTCAACACTGCCGAAAGGAACGCTCACGTTAAGCACCGCACAGGGGAATTTCCCCACCATAACGGTATTTTTATAAGCCTGTTCAAGGGCGGCGGTTACGGTGCCGCTTTTAACGAAGCGGTTGTTTAAAAAGAAAAACTGACCGTTTCGGCTTGTCCTGCAGTTTATGGGTTTTGAAACAAGACCGCAGACCTTAATGCCATCGTTCTCGCCGTGAACCTCAATGAGATTTGAGGCAAACTCACGACCGAGAACGCTGTAAACCGCATTCTTTAAATTTGCATCACCCTTGGTAATAAAAACACTTTTGGAATCTCTTATAAATCTAAAGGAAATTTCGGGGTGAGAAAGGGCAATTCTTTCCATAACTGCCGCCACAGCGTTGCCCTCGGTAACGTCCTTTTTAAGGAATTTCATTCTTGCAGGAACGTTAAAGAAAATATCCCTGACAATAATCGTGGTGCCTTTAGGACAGCCAGCCTCCTCAAAGGCAATTTCCTCGCCGCCCTCAATAACATAGCGGGTGCCCGAAATGCTGTCCCCCGTACAGGTTAGCATTTCGACTCTCGAAACACCTGCCACGGCGCAAAGTGCCTCACCGCGGAAGCCTAAAGTGTTAATAGCGCTTAAATCATTTTCGTTTTTAATTTTGCTGGTTGCGTGGCGCAAAAAGGCTATGGGAACATCCTCCCTTTCAATACCGCAACCGTTATCGGTAATTCTAAGGAACAAAATGCCGCCGCCTTTAATTTCAACCGTAATAGTCGAAGCGCCTGCATCAATAGAATTTTCCACAAGTTCCTTAACCACCGAGGCAGGTCTTTCAACCACCTCGCCTGCGGCAATAAGCTCGGCAACGCTTTTGCTTAAAACGTTTATTTTCGGCATTTTGTTCACTCCTTTGCTTTAGTAATTTTCTTTTGCTTTTTTAACCAGTTCAAAAAGGGCGCTCATAGCTTCAATGGGGGTAAGGGTGTTAATATCAAGCCTTTTCAGTTCCTCGGCAAGCTCGTTTGTTTGACCGCCCATATCAAGGGCCATCTGGGGCTCGCTTGCGGTCTCGCTCTTTATAACGGTGACGCCGTTTGCCTCAACATCCCTTAAAATTTCGTTTGCCCTTTTAATAATGCTGTCGGGCACACCTGCAAGTTTTGCCACGGCAACACCGTAGCTGTCATCAGCGCCGCCCGGAACAATTCTTCTGAGGAATATAATGTCCTCGCCCTTGCGCTTTACGGCAATATTATAGTTTTTAACGCCGCTAAGTTCCTTTTCCATTTGAGTAAGTTCGTGATAGTGGGTGGCAAAAAGGGTTTTAGCGCCCAGCTTTCGCTTGTCGCTCACATATTCAAGCACCGCCCGCGCTATAGACATTCCGTCAAAGGTAGAGGTTCCGCGGCCGATTTCATCGAGAATGAGCAGACTGTTTTTAGTGGCGTTTTTAACAATGGAGGCAACCTCGCTCATTTCCACCATAAAGGTTGACTGACCCATAGAAAGGTCATCTGATGCGCCAACCCTTGTGTACACCGCATCGCAAACGGAAATGTTAGCGTTTGTCGCAGGGACAAATGAGCCGATTTGCGCCAAAACCACCATAAGGGCAACCTGCCGCATATACGTTGATTTACCTGCCATATTGGGGCCTGTTATAATGGCGCAACGGTTGTCGTTCATATCAAGAAGCGTATCGTTGGTGACAAAGGGTGCATCACTCAACAGTTCAACCACGGGGTGTCTGCCATCCTGAATGCTGATAATACCCTCGGTGTTAAGGCGGGGCCTGCAATAATTATTTTTATCCGCCACATAAGCCAGGGATGCAAGGCAGTCAAGCCTTGCCACCGCCGACGCTGTTTTTTGCAGGCGTTCAAGCTGGTCGGCAATATGAAGTCTGATTTTCTCATAAAGTTCAAACTCCATTGCGCCGTCTCTTTCTTTGGCGCTTAAAATTCTAACCTCTAAATCTTTAAGCTCATCGGTTATAAACCTTTCGCCGTTTGTAAGGGTTTGCTTTCTTATGTAGGTTTCGGGCACCTTATCAAGGAAGGAATTGGAAACCTCAATGTAATAACCAAACACCTTGTTGTAACGAACCTTAAGGGTTTTAATGCCCGTTCTTTCCTTTTCCTCGGCTTCAATAGCCGCGATGCGGCCTGTGCCGCCTGCCATATCATCACGAACCTCATCGATTTTGGGGTCATAACCCTTTTTAAAGATTTTACCCTCTCTCACGGAATTTGGCGCCTCGGGACTTATGGCGTTTTCAACAAGCTCGCAAATTTCACTTAAAGGGTCAATTTGCAGGCAAATGCCCTTGAGCATTCCCGAATTTGCGCCCTCTAAAGCATCCTTAATAAGGCCGAATCTTCTGATGGTTGAGCAAAGGTCTAAAAGGTCTTTTGGAAGCGCGGTACCGTAAACCACCCTTGCCATAAGCCGTTCAACATCTCTGACACCGGTAAGGTATTCCCTTATTTCGCCGCCGAGCATAATGTTGTCACAAAGTTCCTCAACCGCATTCAAGCGGTTGTTTATCTCGGTGATGCTTATAAGGGGCTTTTCCATCCAGCCGCGAATAAGGCGCTTGCCCATTGCGGTTTTGGTTTTATCAATAACCCACAGTAGCGAGCCTTTTTTAGATTTTTGGCGCATTGTTTCGGTGAGTTCAAGATTTCTCATTGCCGTCATATCAAGGCGCATAAATTCATCCTGAACGTAGTAAGAAATGCTGCCGGGGACAATGTTTCCCGTAATACCCATTTCTTTAAGATAATCCACCGTACCACCCAGAGCGCAAACTGCGGCGCTGTCGGGGTCGATGGGTAAAAACGACAGGTCGTTTGTTTTAAAATAAGTTCTTAACTTGTCCTTTGCAAAATTGCTTTCAAAGCCTGCGGCCCCACGCTTTGTAACGGTTCCCTCAAAACGGGTTTTAAGGAAATTTTGCACGTTGAGCATAGCATCAAGCACGGGGGTTAAAAGAATTTCGCTGGGAGAAAATCTGGAAAGTTCACCTACAATTCGGTTTTCAAGGTCATCACCCGAAATCTCGGTCAAATGCACTTCACCCGTTGAGGCATCGACAAAGCAAAGTCCAACAGTGGAGCCAAGAAGCGCTCCGGATGCAAGATAATTGTTCTTGCCCTCATCAAGCATTGTGT
Organism: Acutalibacteraceae bacterium; assembly: GCA_045602605.1. Lineage (GTDB taxonomy): Bacteria > Bacillota > Clostridia > Oscillospirales > Acutalibacteraceae > SIG587. The sequence continues at coordinate 6,123 of JAZSBX010000044.1, read as the reverse complement.
TTTCAATAACCGTTCCGGGGGTGATAACGCGAACAACGTCTCGCTTAACAATTCCCTTGGCCTCGGCGGGGTTTTCGGTTTGCTCGCAAATGGCAACCTTGTAGCCCCTCTCAACAAGACGGGCAATGTAACTTTCACAGCTGTGGTAAGGAACGCCGCACATAGGCGCTCTTTTATCCTGACCGCAATCGCGACCTGTAAGAACCAAATCAAGTTCTTCGCTGGCAACCTTTGCATCCTCAAAAAACATCTCGTAAAAATCACCGAGACGGAAAAACAAAATACTGTCCTCATGACGGTTTTTAATCTCTAAATATTGCTCCATCATAGGTGATATTTTTTTCTGCGCCATTTTTACGACCTCCCTTTCTTTTTGATTTTCCCTTTAATTAGTGGCAACCGCCGCAGGTGGAACAACTGCCCGTGCACTGTGTCTGGGGCTCAACCGTTTCGGGGTCGGCGCCGTCAACACACTGCATAATGATGCTGTTAACCTCATTAAGAAGTGTGTCAAGCTTTGCCTTTGCCTCGTTATATTTTGTCATAAGTTCGCCGTTCATAATTTCGGTGTAAAGGTTTCGGAGTTGCTCATTTAAAGCCTGAACCTTACCGTTATCCTGCTCCTCTTCACCCAGCGCCTTGTCAAGCGACATTCTCACAAGGTTGAATTCGCCGATTTTGGCCTGCAAGGCTTCATCCTTATCATTTGCAAGAGAGGCCTTTGCAAATTCAATGTATCTTTCATCCTGCTGAATTGCTGCGCCTAATTTTCTTGTTGCTTCTTTAACTGTCATTTTAAATTTCTCCTTCTGAAATGTTTTATACTATCGTGCCATTAAGCACTTTATTTACTCCATCAACACGGACATTTACAAACTGTCCGAGCATACTTTCATCGCCCTCAAATTCTATAACCGCACATCCTGCCGTGTGACCGCTTAAAAAACCTTCTTTAGACCCGAAATCGTCACACAAAACGCGGTATGTTTTGCCAAGATGTTTTTGGCTGTTTTCCTCGGCAATTTTTTCCTGAACCTTTAAAAGCTGGGTAAACCATTTGCCCTTTTCCTCCCTTGACACGGGGTCCTCCATTTTTGCCGCCACAGTGTTTTCGCGGGGAGAAAAAATAAAGGTGAAAAGCGATGCAAATTTAACCTTTTTAATAGCGTCAACCGTATCCAGAAATTCCTCATAGGTTTCCCCCGGGAAGCCAACGATTATGTCACTTGTCAGCTCAATGTCGGGCATAAGCTCTTTCGCGCGGCTAACAAGAGATAAATACTTTTCCTTTGTGTAACGGCGGTTCATAGCATTCAGCACTCTATCCGAGCCGCTTTGCATTGGCAGGTGCAGGTGCCTTTCAACCTTTTCGCAGTCCCTCATTGCAAGGAGAAGCTCCTCGGGGCAGTCTTTAGGGTGGGAGGTCATAAAGCGAATTCTGAAATCTCCCTCAAGGGCATTTATTTGTCTTAAAAGCTTTGCAAAGTTAACGCCGTGGTCTTCACCCTTGCCGTAGGAGTTCACGTTTTGCCCAAGGAGTGTTATTTCCTTTTTGCCCTCGGCAATAAGCTGTCTCGCTTCCTCCAAAACGAATTCAGGTTTTCTGGAACGCTCCCTGCCCCTTACAAAGGGCACAACACAGTAGGTGCAAAAATTGTTGCAGCCGTACATTATGGGCAGCCACGCTTTTATATCGCGGTCACGCTCACAGGGCAGACCCTCAAGGATTTCGGAAAACTCGGTGGAAATTTCAAAAATTCGCCCCGAGCCGTTTAAACGGCGGTAAATAAATTCGGGAAGACGATGAAGCACGTGGGTTCCGAAAACCATATCAACATAAGGAAAACTTTTCTTAAAACGCTGAACGGTTTTTTCCTCCTGCGCCATACAGCCGCAAACCGCAACCATCAGATTTTCATTTTTACGCTTGTAGTTCTTGGTGGCGCCAACGTTACCCCACACCCTTTGCTCGGCGTGTTCTCTAACGGCGCAGGTGTTGAATATTATAAAATCGGCGGTCTCAATGTCATCAGTCATTTCATAACCCATAGCTTTGAGCATTCCACGGATTTTTTCGGCATCACTGACGTTTTGCTGACAACCGTAAACCACAATGTGAGCCTTTGGGGGGGCGCTGAAATTTTGAGCGTTAAGGGCGCGCACCCGTTGCATATATTCCTGCTGAAATGACAGTTCGTTAACGTTTGTTTTCATCCTTCGGGTACACCTCCCCTTATATCTTTATTTAATAATAATATATTATAACAAATAAACGCTCCGTTTGCAATAGAAACGAAGCGTAATTTTTTAAGTTTTTGTTAATATTTTTCGCAAAATGAGTGAAGCTCCTGACCATCTCTTTGCCGCCAACCCACAATGGCGCCGAGATTTACATTGTGCATGCTCATAAAAAGGTTATCATCGGCCTTGGGATTTGTCTTTTTAAGCTCCTTTATAAGTTCCTTGGTCTGCCGCCTTTTTGAAAGATTTTCAAACTCCTCCGATTCCTCCGTGAAACGGCAGGCGCAGTTTAAAAAGGATAACTCGTTGGATTTAGCCCATTTAATAATGGCCTCCTCCTTAACCTTGTAAAGGGGGCGGATAAGCTCCATATCGGGGAAATTATCGCTTTTAAGCTTCGGTAGCATTGTTTTCGCCTCCCCCGACCAGAGCATACTCATAAGCCAGGTTTCAATGGCATCATCAAAATGGTGACCGAGGGCAATTTTATTGCAGCCAAGCTCTTTGGCCTTATTATAAAGCCAGCCACGGCGCATTCTTGCGCAAAGGTAGCAGGGCGAACCCCCTGCCGAATTGGCAACGGCGAAAATATCGCTGTCGTAAATCTGAATGGGGATATTGAGAATTTTCGCGTTGTTCTCAATTTTTTGCCGATTTTCCTTTTTATAGCCGGGGTCCATTGTAATAAACACAAGTTCAAAAGGCACCTCTGAATGGCGGTGCAACTGCTCCATACATTTAGCAAGAAGCACCGAATCCTTACCGCCCGAAATGCAAACGGCAACTTTATCCCCCTCGTTTATAAGCCCGTATTCCTTAACGGCGCCAACAAAGGGATTCCATATGCTTTTTCTGTAACGCTTAATAATACTGCGCTGGATTTCCACCGATTTTTCAAAAATTCTTTCAGCCATTTTTATCTCCCAAAACAAAAAAGTTCACTGCCCTAATTATACAGGCAGTGAACCTTTATTTCAAGTTATTTTATGCGGCTTTTTTGCCCGTTGCAAGTTTAATAACAAAGAGAACTGCAAGGGTCATAGCAGCGCCTATTCCAAGACTAATCCAGGGGTTGGCAATAAAGGGAGCGATTACAAAATTCACAAAGGAAATTGCCGCAACGGTAAGTGCATAGGGCAACTGTGTTGAAACGTGATTAATGTGGTTGCACTGCGCGCCTGCTGAAGACATAATCGTTGTGTCGGAAATGGGAGAGCAGTGGTCGCCGCAAACTGCACCTGCAAGGCAGGCAGACATACCGATTGTACCAACAAGGCTTCCTGCAGGGAAAATGGAAAGCACAATGGGAATAAGAATTCCGAAGGTGCCCCAGGAGGTTCCTGTTGCAAAGGAAATTCCGCAGGCAACAAGGAAGATAATCGCAGGCAGGAAGTTATTAAGTGTGCTTGCATTGGCAAGAGCATTGTTAACGAAAGCATCGGAATCCAGTAGACCGGTCATATTCTTAAGGGAGGTTGCCATTGTAAGAATAAGAATTGCGGGAACCATTGCAATAAAGCCCTTGGGAATGCAGTCCATTGCTTCCTTGAAGGTTACAAGGCGGCGGGCAATGAAATAAATCATAATAATAACAAGCGCAACAAGTCCACCCCAGGGAAGGCCAACGGTGGCATCGGTGTTAGCAAAAGCATCAACAAAGTTTAAAGAGGGGTCATAATTTGCAGAGGCAAAAACCCACTCCTCGCCCATGCAACGGCCAACGTAGAAAAGCGAGAACACGCAAATGGCAATAAGAACCACAATGGGGATAATAAGGTCGATAACCTTACCCTTCGGTGAGCAGTCAAGTTCATCATCGGCAGCAGATACTGCGCCGCTTGTGAACGGGTCACCGTTTTCGGCGTTTAATTCGTGAAGCTTCATAGGGCCAAAATTAAACTTCATAAGTGTTAAAGCGATGATGAAAACAAAGGTTAAAAGCGAATAGAAGTTGTAAGGAATTGCCTTAATGAACATTGCAAGGCCCTCGCCGTCAGGGGCATAGGAGGAAACCGCCGCAGCCCAGGAGGAAATGGGGGCAATCATACAAACGGGTGCCGCCGTGGCATCAATAATATAGGCAAGCTTTGAGCGTGAAATTTTTGCCTTATCGGTTACGGGGCGCATAACTGCACCAACGGTTAAACAGTTAAAATAGTCGTCAATGAAAATAAGCACACCAAAAGCAAAGGTTGCCAGCGCCGCGCCGACCTTACCTTTAACATGCTTTGCGGCCCAGTTGCCAAATGCGCGGGAGCCGCCTGCCTTGTTAAGCAGTGCAACAATAATTCCTAGGAAAACCAGGAATGCGAAAATACCTGCGGTGCCTGAAACCGCATCAATAAATCCTGTGGTAACCACGGAATCGATGGTGTGAATGGGGTTAAAGTTTGTTGCAAGCAGGCCGCCTACCAGTATACCTACAAAAAGGGATGAATAAACCTCTTTTGTAAGAAGCGCAAGACCGATTGCCACAACGGGTGGGAAAAGTGACCAGAGTGTGCCCACGGGGTTTGCAACGTCACCTGTAAATGCGCAAAGGGCGCCAAAGGCAACAACAAAAACCACAATCAGCACTTTAGGAATGATTTTCTTTGCTGTCATTTTTGTTTCTCTCCTTAAGATTTATAAAAAATAAAACCGCAGTTGCACGCATAGAGCAACCACGGAAAATTTTTAAATTATTATAATCCGGATAGCGCTCCACGTTTGTGACAGTGTACAGCATATTTTACTGCACACCAGCACCGAAGGCATTAAGGCAACCCCCACGGCACTTCGGCATCTGTCCCTTTCCCGCACTCCAAAGCCTTTTTAAGGAATTCGGTACTCTTAACAAATGCACCTCTATCATCGTTCTATTTTTCTTTAAGTTAACACACGCACGTCTTAAAGTCAAGAAAAAGTTAAAAGCCTCGAAAAACGAGGCTTTTTTTAGGTTAGTTGATTTTACCGTAAAGCGGTGCGCTTTCGGCATCCTTTTTAGGCGCTCTGGCAGGGGCTGTTTCTGCCTTTTTAGTTGTGCCCTTAACAGGGCTGATAACAACGCGGCGCGAGCTTCCCTCACCTACCGAGCCCGAGGTTACGCCCTCAATTTCCTGAACGGCGGTGTGAATAATTCTGCGTTCATAGGGGTTCATAGGCTCTAAAGACTTACTTCTCGAGGTTGAAATAACCTGTGCGGAAACGCGCTTTGCAAGGGAGATAAGGGTCTTTTCCCTTCTCTCACGGTAGTTACCGATATCAAGCGAAACCTTGAAATAACCGCTTCCCGAATTTGCGGCAAGGCTTGCTAAATACTGCAGTGAATCAAGGGTTTCACCTCTCCTGCCGATAACAACGCCGAGACCGTCACCCGAAAGGATAAGAACGGCGCCGTTTTCGCGGGGAGCAACCTTGATTTCAACGTTTTTACAGCCTAAATGGCCGATAATACTGCTAACGTAAGCCACTGCTCTGCCTGCGGGAGAATCCTTCTCGATTTCCTCGGCGCAAACAGCGTTTTCATACTCCTTGGATACCGATGCCTTATTCTCGGCAGGAGCATTGTTTTTAGCCTTCTTTTGAGGCTTTTCATTTTTCTTTTTTCTGTCGTTCTTATCGTTTTTGGGCCTTCTTGCAGGCTTTTCATCGGGCAGCTCAACATAGGCTCTAACCTTTGCAAGCTTTCCGCCGAAAAGTCCCAAAACCTTTTGTTTGGGCATCTCAACAACGTCAAACAAAATATCATCATCAGAACGGGCATTAAGGGCTAAAACGGCATTTTCCTTTGCCTCTTCAACGGTTAAGCCCTCACCGAATGCTTCTTTAATCAAACTAATTGCCTTCTTTCCTCTCGGCTGAATTTTTAATTGAAGTAAGTTCAGACTTATGAGTTTTTAT
>JAZSBX010000043.1:0-6062 GCA_045602605.1 Acutalibacteraceae bacterium | reverse complement strand
TTACGCTTAACCCACTCAAGCACATCGACTATTTAGGCGCCGCTTCAATAATTCTTTTTGGCTTTGGTTGGGCAAAGCCTGTTCAGGTTAATACAAGATATTTTAAAAATCCAAAAAGAGATATGGCCATTACGGCGGTTGCAGGGCCTGTTTCCAACCTTTTGGTTTGCTTTGTTTGTATATTTTCGGCAACACTTCTGTCGGTGATTTTTCCCGAATCAAACCTTGTTTATTATATTTGGGTTTTTCTTATAAACATTGGATATATCAACGTTTATCTTGCGGTGTTCAACCTTATTCCTATTCCACCATTTGATGGGTCAAGGCTTCTTTCAGCTTTTTTGCCGTATAAGTATTATTACGCGTTAATGCGTTATGAAAATTACCTGCGTTACGGCATTTTGCTTCTTTGCTGGACAGGTGTTTTATCAAGACCGTTGTCGGTTGCAACAGACGCTGTTTTCTATGTTATTGAAACGGCGGCAACATTTATTTTTAAATTCTTTTAAGTTTGGGGTATTTTATGGAGACTGTTTTACAGTACAAACTAGAGCAGTTTGAGGGTCCGCTTGACCTGTTGCTCACACTTATTTCGAAAAACAAACTTAATATTTACGATATTGAGATAGCGGTGCTTGTTGACCAATATCTTGAGCAAATCAAGGCTTTCGAGGATTCAGACATTGACATTGCAAGCGATTTCCTTGAAATGGCTTCAAGGCTTATTTACCTTAAGACTGTAAGCTTGCTTCCAAAGCATGAGGAAGCCCAGCAGCTTAAAGATGAGTTTATAGGCGAACTTCTCGAATATAAGGTTTGCAAGGAAATGGCAGCAAAATTCGCCACAATGACCGATGGTTTTGACACCTTTGTCAGAATGCCAACCGAACCGCTTGTTAACAAGACCTATATTTTAAATCACGAATCCAAGATTTTGTTTGATTATTATATGGAGGCCGTGGGCCGTGGAATGAGAAGGCTGCCGCCCTCTGCCGAGCCCTTTAAAAAGATTGTGGCCAGGAAAATAGTTTCGGTTTCCTCAAAGGTTGTATCGGTTATGAAACGATTGTTCAGAGGTGGTCCCCAAAAACTTTCAAGTCTTTATAAAAGCGTTAAAAGCCGTTCCGAACTTGTGGCAACCTTTTTGGCTGTTTTAGAGCTTTGCAAAGCAAACCGAGTTACCGTTACCACAGATACTGAAGATGCAAAAATTGAACTGAACAGGTGAAAAAATGAGTATAAATTTAGTTAATGCCCTTGAAGCCGTGCTTTTTGTTGGAGGCGAGCCTATGTCAATGGACAAGCTTTGCCAAATTTTTGATATAACTCCCGAGGAACTCGGCGAGTTAGTACAAAAACTCGAAGAGAAACTCAACGGCAGTGAATCAGGCGTTAAGCTTGTTACTCTTGACAATGCTTATCAGCTTACCACAAAAACTGAATACGCCGACTATATTAAAAAAGCCTTTGAAATCAAAAGAAAGACACCGCTTTCCCAGGCAGGCTTTGAGGTTTTGGCCGTTGTTGCCTATAACCAGCCCGTAACCCGCGCTTTTATTGAGCAGGTGCGCGGTGTTGACTGTTCGGGAGCAATTTACACGCTGATGGAACGCGGTCTTGTTGAAGAAAGAGGACGCCTTGATTTACCTGGCAAGCCCTTGCTTTACGGAACAACCAAAAACTTTTTAAGGTGCTTTTCCCTTCGCGATTTAAGTGATTTACCGCCCCTTCCCAAAAACGAATTACAAAACGCATATCCCACTGATTTAGCCGAACAATTAAACATTGACGGCACATTAACCGAAGCAGAAGGGGAAGATGGAGAGTGATTCCACTCCTGATTATTTTGGGCATTGTTCTGATAATTCTGATTTTGCTTTTAATTCCCGTTTCCTTTTCTTTGAGTTTTGATGAGAATTTTAATTACACACTTAAATATGGACTTATTAAAATTCCGTTGGACTCAAAAAAGACAAAATCGGATAAAGAGCAGAAAAAAAAAGAAAATTCTTTTAAAAAGCTTTTAAAAGAAAAAGGCTTTGAGGCGGCTTTCAGCGAACTTTGTTTTTATGCCAAAATTTTCCTTGAAAAGATTTCGTATCTTTTAAAGCGCATAAAATTCAAGATATTTAATCTTAAAATCAGCGTTGGCGGGTCAGATGCCGCAAAAACCGCTATCAGTTACGGCGTTATTTCATCGGCGGCATATTTCGTTTTAGGTTTTATTGATTCCAATGCCGACCTTAAATTTAAGAATATTGATTTATCAGCTGATTTTAATTCAAACAAAACGGAATGCTGTTTTGTTGTTAAAGCATCGCTGAAACCTGTTTTTGCAATAATTGCGGCCTTTTCGCTGTTTAAAATTATTTTTAAAAAAATGTATTTTCACGAGAAAGATAAGTAATAGATAAAAAAGCATTTGCACATAGGTTTTCTTATTATTCTCAAGGAGATAAAACAATGGATAGCTATGTAAAAAAAGCGCTGGAAAATCACGATAAGGGCTATAACTGTGCGCAAGCAGTAATATGCGCTTTTGCAGAAAAAACAAATTTGGATGAGGGGACACTTTTTAAACTTACAGAAGGCTTTGGCGCGGGAATGGGTAACCGAAGAAACACTTGCGGCGCCTTGTCGGGAGCTGTGATGCTTGCCGGCCTTTTGATAAGCAGCGGTGACCCTGAAAATAAGACAAAATTTGACACATACAAAAAAGCAGGCGAGATAGCCGCCGAATTTGAAAAAAGATGCAAGGCTACGGTGTGTCAGGATATTAAAGGCGCAAAAAACGGCGCTCCTACAGTTTCTTGCAATGACTGTATACGTATTGCGACCGAGCTTGCGCAAGAGATTTTAATAAAAAATAATATTTTTGGAATTCAAAAATAAGGAGTTAAATAACAATGAGTGACAGTAACATCAAAAACATTATGGATTCTACTATGAACAATTTACACGCAATGGTTGATGCCGATACTATCGTTGGCAGTCCCATAACCGTTGGCGACATTACTTTGATTCCTGTTTCAAAGGTTGCTTTCGGTCTTGCAACGGGCGGCTCTGATTTCCCCAGCAAGAACGCTCAAGGCCTTTTCGGCGGCGGTGGCGGCGCAGGTGTTACAATTACGCCCATTGCATTTATGGCCATCACGGGCTCAACCGTTAAAATGTTGCCTATTTACAACGAGATAACCTCCATTGAAAAGGCAATAGATATGGCTCCCGAAATTCTTGAAAAGGCCAAAGAGCTTTTTAAGAAAGAAGATAAATAGTTAAAACTGTATATATTCAAATTCACCCTCATATAAATTTTGAGGGTGAATTTTGTGAAAAAAACAATATTTTTTATTTTCTTTTGCTTCTTATTTTCATTTAACGTGGGCGCAGTTCCAAGCGTTTCGGCAAGGTCTGCAGTGCTGATAAACGGCACAACGGGCGAGATTATTTTCGGCAGAAACCAAAACGAACAATTACCCATGGCAAGCACAACAAAAATTATGACGGCGCTTTTGCTTGCCGAGGAAAACACACCCGAAAAACAGGTGACGGTCACAAAGCAAATGGTAACGGTTGAGGGCTCCTCAATGGGCTTGCTGCCGGGGGATACAGTGTCATATAACGACCTGCTATACGGCCTGCTTTTAGCATCGGGCAACGATGCGGCAAACAGTGTCGCATATCTTCTTGGTGGCAGCATTGATGGCTTTGCAAAAATTATGAACTTAAGAGCAAAACAGCTTGGCCTTTTACATACTAATTTCGTTACACCTTCGGGTCTTGATGATGAAAATCACTATACAACAGCCGATGATTTAGCGAAGCTTGCGCGGTATGCAATGAAAAACCAAGCCTTTTTCACAGCCGCATCCTCAAAAAATGCCGTGCTGAATTTCGGTAATCCGCCTTACCGCCGCCAACTTACAAATCACAATAAACTGCTTAATTTGTATGATGGCGCGGTTGGTGTTAAAACAGGTTTCACTAAAAAATCGGGCAGGTGCCTTGTCAGTGCGGCAAGGCGCGATGAGGAGTATCTCATTGCGGTAACCCTTAATGCGCCTAATGATTGGCAGGACCATAAAGTGATGCTTGATTTTGGATTTCAAGCTTTAGAGGAAACATCCTTTAATTTTAAAGAACAAAGCATCGTTATTCCCGTTGTTTCGGGAGAACTTGATGGCGTTAAAGTTAATATCCCAAGTCTTTCGGCAGCCGTTGCCAATGAAAAGAAAAGCGATTTTATCACTGAGTATTATGTTCCCGAATTTATCTATGCGCCACTTAAAAAAGGGGATATAGTCGGGCAGGCTGTTTTAAAATATAAAGGCGAAATTATTAAAACCGAAAATTTAATTTGTGAAAACGAAATTAAAATTAAAACAGAGGAAAAAACTTTTTTAAACAGCTTTTTACAAAGGTTTTTATTGTTTATAAAACAAATTTAGGAGTTTAAAATGCAAACTAAAAGGATTAGAATTCAAAAGCATCTTTCCCAGTGCGGTGTTGCCTCAAGGCGCCGCGCCGAGGAACTTATAATGCAGGGCAAGGTTAAGGTTAACGGCAGGGTTGCGCAAATCGGCGACTCGGTAGACCCAAAGCGTGACAAGGTTTCGGTTTCGGGCAAAAATGTGGTTGCGGTTAATGAGAAAAGATATATTATGCTGTATAAACCACGCGGTTTCGTGACAACAATGCACGATGAAAAGGACCGAAAGTGTGTTAATGACCTTGTTCGTGATGTTGGAGTTACGGTTTTTCCCGTGGGTAGACTTGATAAAAATTCCGAAGGACTTTTGCTGCTTACAAACGATGGCGAATTTGCAAACCATTTAACCCATCCCTCAAGTCATGTTAACAAAACCTATCGCGTTACGGTTGGCGGCGCTGTAAATGAAGAACAAATTGATAAAATGGCAACGGGTATTATGCTTGATTCAAAATTAACCTTGCCGTGCGATGTTTATGTTATTGAGCGCAAGGCCGACAGAACTGTGCTGATTTTTACAATTCACGAGGGAAGAAACCGTCAAATCAGGAGAATGTGCGAGGCGGTCGGCCTTAACGTTTTAAGACTTAAGCGCACCGAAATTGCAGGTGTTAAGCTTGGAATGCTTCCCCAAGGCAAATGGCGCGATTTAAACGAGAGAGAGCTTAAGCGACTTAATGCAATTTCCGTTTCAAAGGGGGATAACAAGTGATAAAGGTTGTTCAGCTTAATGACTATGAAGAAACAAAAAACGCCTTTAATACAAAAGGAATTGAGTTTGGACCATTTCATTTTTGCTCGGCGGTTTTTGATGGTGATGAAAAAATCGGCGAATGTTTTTATAAGTACGATAACGACCGCGTTATAATTAAAGATATTTTTCCAAAAGATGATATAATCCTTGTAGATTCAATTCTTCGCAGCGTGTTTTTTGTGGCTTCAAACAAGGGTATTGAAAATGCTTTTTACGAAAACGAAGAACTTGAAACTGTTTATGAAAAACTAGGTTTTTTGCTGGATAAGAAGTTAAAAAGTTTAAAGCTTAAAAAGATTTTTGAATCCTGCGCAGGCTGTAAAAACTAATTGAGTAAAAAAGGCTTGCAAATTATAATTATTTATGTTATCATAACTGTTGTGTAAAATTTTTGGAGGTCATTTAATATGAATGCATTACAAATCATTGTTGGTGCCATCGTTCTTATTTTGGCAGTTTTAATTATTTTGGTTGTTCTTTTACAGCAGGGTCGCCGTTCAGGTGTTAACGGTGCCATTTCAGGCGCAGCAGATACCTTTCTTTCCAAAAACAAGGCCCGTCATCTTGATGCTGTTCTTCCTCGCTGGACTAAATATCTTGCGATTGCATTTTTCGTTTTAGTTATTCTTGCAAACGTTCTTGTAGCAGTATTATAAAATTTTTTAAAAAACAAACAGCCGTACCGTTTTTGGTACGGCTGTTTTTGTATTATAATGATAAAAACGGCATAAATATTAATAAGAGGTGTTTTTATGCAGGTTTTGACAACAGTTTTAGCAATAATTCTTACAATTTATTGCTTATTATATATTTTTTTAC
>JAZSBX010000042.1:0-5391 GCA_045602605.1 Acutalibacteraceae bacterium | reverse complement strand
GCCGCACCAGTCAGCTGCGATAGCCTCGCCCTTAACAACGCATCTAATCATATAGTTGTAGTAGGGAGCCCAGTTAATAGCAGAAGAAACCAGGAAGGTTTCGGGGCAGGATTCATAGGAGCTGCCATTGTAGGAAACGTTGGGAACGCCTGCGTTTTCACAAGCAGAGGGAGCGCCCATAGAGTCAGCGTGCTGAGAAATGAGAACGCACTTGTTAGCGATTAAAGCTTCAGCGGCACTCTTTTCAGCGGTGGGGTCATACCAAGAACCGGTGAACTGAACATCCATTGTAGCAGAGGGGCAAACGGATTTTGCGCCGAGGTAGAAGGAGGTGTAGCCCGAGATAACTTCGGCATAGGTGAAAGCGCCAACGTAGCCGATTTTAGCCTGGTCTTTAGTGATTTTGCCTTCTTCAATCATTTCGTTGAGCTTCATACCTGCAACGATACCTGCAAGGTAACGGCCTTGGTAAATGGAAGCGAAAGCGTTGTGGTAGTTAGCAAGGCCTTCGGTGTGAGCCTTTGTACCTGTAGCGTGGCAGAACTGAACATCGGTGAACTCTTTAGCGGCCTTAATCATAAAATCTTCATGACCGAAGGAGTTAGCAAAGATAATGTCACAGCCCTGGGTTACAAGGTCTTTTGCTGCCTCGTAGCAGTCGTTGGTCTCAGGAACGTTGATTTTTGTGAGAACCTGCTCATCTTTAAGGCCGAGAGCCTTTTTGATGGTGTCAACAGCGTTGAGGAAGTTTTTGTCATAGGTGGATTTTTCATCGTGCAGGCAGATAAAACCAACCTTGAAGTCTTCAGGAACTTCATAATCAGGTGTGATTGTAGGTGCTGCAAGAGGAGAATCACTCATGCCAAGAGTAACGTCACCGTTGCTGCCGCCGCAAGCAGTAAGACCAAAGAGCATTACTGCTGCCAAGAGAATTGCGAGAATCTTTTTCATTTTCTTTTCCTCCTGAAAAATTTTTATGTAAATTTTTTACATACAAAGAAATTATTGCTTGCGGAAAGTAATATTTCCGCTGCCATCCATTGACTCGACTATAGCAAGGGAGCAGACCTTACAACCCTTTTCCCTTAAACTGTCGCCGCCGTGCTGGAAACCCTTTTCAATGGCTGTGGCTGCGCCCACAACCGTGGCGCCTGCCTGATTTACAATGTCAATAAGGCCTTCAAGGGCCTTGCCGTTGGCAAGAAAATCATCAACGATTAAAACGCGGTCGGTGTTTTTAATGAACTGCTTTTCCGCAACCACGGTGTAATCGGTGCCGTGGGTGTAGGAATGAACCACGGTTTTGTAAAGGTCGCCTGCCAAATTTCCCGATTTGTGCTTTTTGGCAAAAACCAGAGGAACACCGAGCTTCACCGCCGCGGCAAAGGCAATGGGAATGCCCGAGGTTTCAATGGTGAAAACAAGGGTTGGCTTGTCCTCACGAAAAAGGCGTGTGATTTCATCGCCCATTTCCATAATAAAAGCGGCATCAATTCGGTGATTTAAAAAGGAATTGACCTTTAAAATGTGACCGGGAAGCACAGTGCCTTCTTTGACGATTTTTTCCTCTAACGCCTTCAAGAACCATGCCTCCCGTTTATTTAAAAATTATATATCTATAATAACACAAATATACCCCTAAAGTCAACAAAAATTGACAACTATTTTAACGAATTATTAAGCGGCGGTTTCGGTGGCTGAATGCAACCACCCGGCGGCAGACGGTGAAAATAAAAAACACAAAGAGGCACACTCGCCAGAGTGTGCCTCAATTATATTTTTGCGGTTATAAAAAACAGTTTTTTTACAGGTCTGCTTTTTGGGAGCCGATGGGATTTACAATACTGAAGCCAACGTTTATAAGATGGTCGGCAACACGCTCAAGGCCTGATATTATGGATGAATAATAAGGGCTTACATCAGCGCTGCAGTTACCTTCCGCAAGGCGCGCAAAATGGCTTGATATAAACGCCTTTTTCTTGCTGTCAACCGTTTCCTCCAAAGCGGCAAGCTCGGATAATTCTTCTTTATTAGAGTTTAAGAATGCATCTTTGGATATGGCAAACATTTGCATAATGTTTTCGCGCATTTCGGCAATGCCTCCGCATGCGTTATCGGAAAACTTTATATTCTTATTAAGCATTTCTATGCCGATTTCGTGGAAATTTTCAGCGTTATCACCGATTCTCTCAAGGTCGTTGATAACGTGGAAATAGGCGCCTATTATTTTTTCATCGCTTTCTTCCACGTTGGCCGACAGCTTGATTAAAAACTGTGTAAGGGCGCGGTTGGTGTAGTCGATAACCTGTTCGTTGTTTTGAATGGTTTTGCCGTGCTCTGTAGAGCCGTTGTCAATAACGGCAAAAGAAAGCCTTGTGTTTTCCTCTACAAGGGTGAGCATATATTCAATTTCCTTTTTAACCTGCATAAGCGCAACGGGGGGCGTTGTCAACAGTCGGTCGTCAACGTATTTAAGGGCAAGGGCATCTTCGGGTTCCTTTTTATCCTTAATAACCGCGCAGGAATACTTAACCAACTGTTTTACAAAGGGAAGCAAAGCGCAGGTGGTGGTAACATTGAATATAACGTGGAAAACAGACACCCTCATCTGAAGTGACATAGGGTCATCTCCCGGGAAAAGGGAAACCAAAAGATTTACCATCGGCTCTTTGAATATCCAGATTATTGCGGCAAAAATAACGGTTCCGATTGTGTTAAAGGTAAAGTGGATAAGGGCCACGCGCTTTGAATTGGCATTTGCGCCAACCGATGCAAGAAGCGCCGTTACACAGGTGCCGATGTTTGCGCCAAGCACAATAAATAGGGCTAAATCAAGGGGCAACACACCTGCGCCCACCATTGTAATAACAACACCCGTAGCCGCCGAGGAACTTTGAATGAGTCCCGTAAACACGATACCAACCAATAGTAAAAGCAGGGGAAAATCAATACTCTTAAAAATTTCCGTAAACATATCTTTAACAAGCGGATTTCCAAACGCCTGCTCACTGCTCATTACCTCAAGACCTACGAAAATAAGGCCTAAACCGCAACAAAGACTGCCTGCGATTTTCAGTTTTTCTTTTTTGGAAAAGCCCATCATAACACCTGCAAAGGCAAGCAGGTACATTGCCATATTAAAATAATCGTTTTTAAGCGCTACCAACACACCCGTGATGGTCGTACCGATATTAGCGCCCATAATAATTGGGGTTGCCTGCATAAGTGTCATAACCCCTGCGTTTACAAGGCCGATAACCATAACCGATGTTGCAGATGAGCTTTGAATAATTGCCGTTACGCCTGCGCCGATTCCAACGCCCGAAAAACGGTTGTTGCTTATTCTTTCCAGCAAACGCTTCATTTCCGAGCCTGCGCTCTTTTCCAAGGCGTCACCCATAAAGTTCATACCGACTATGAACACACCGACACCTGCCAGTAGCCAGATAAGGCTTTGGATTAACTGCATAACATCTGCTGAAGATATCATATTTCTTTCTCCTTTGCTTTTTCTTACACGGATAATTATACCAATTGACTTTCAATAAGTAAAATAGTATAATATTATAAATGTCATAATATTTTTATTATGAAAAAAGGAGTTTATTATGACTATACGGCATTTAAAGATATTTATATGTGTTTGTAAGCACGGCAGTATGACAAGGGCGGCCGAGGAACTTTTTATCGCCCAGCCTGCCGTTAGTAATTCTATTGCCGAAATTGAGAAAAGCTACAACATAAAATTGTTTGAACGCATAAACAAACGGCTTTTTTTAACCGATGAAGGCAAGGGTTTGCTTATAAAAGCGCAAGAGGTTATTTCGGCTTTCGATGAATTTGAAGAACAGGCGCGCAATTCCTCTAAAAAACCTGTTTTAAAAATGGGCTCGTCACTCACTATCGGTAAGCAAAAGATGCCTCGGCTTTTGAAAAATCTTAAAGAAAATTTTCCCGATATAGATTTTCAAATTTCTATTAACCAAACCTCCATAATAGAGAACAAAATTTTAAACGGCGCCCTTGATTTCGCTTTTATTCAGGGCAAGCCCTCCAACCAAAACATAAGAGCCCGCCTTGTGGATTGCAATAATTTAATTGCGGTCTGCGGCAAAAAATATGATATGCCCGACACCGTAACGCTGAAAAAACTTTGTGAGTACGACCTGCTGCTTCGTGAAGATGAAAGTGTATCGCGCGAGTTTTTAGACCACATTTTTGCTCTTGAAAACATTGTTGTAACCCCTGTTATGGAATCCATAAGTAACCAGGCGCTAATCTCTGCCGCCGCGCAAAATCTGGGTGTTACCATTATGCCCGAAGCGTTACTTACCCGACAGTTAAGCAACGGCGTACTTCGTAAAATAACCGTTTCGGATTACGAATTCACACGAAACTCCTACCTTATTCACCACAAAGATAAAACCTTTGGCGCCGTTAAAAAAGAAATTTTTGATTTTTGTTATAAAAACTTTAAGAATTAGTAAATCTAAAAAAGAGGCACGCTCGTTAGAGCGTGCCTCTTTAACGTTATTCATAATAAAAGAAACAGGGGTATTTTTAATTTTATTTTGTAATTTTGTCGCAACCCATATAGGGCACGAGGGCTTCGGGAATTGTAACCGAGCCATCGGCATTCTGGTAGTTTTCCAGAATTGCGGCAACGGTGCGGCCTACTGCAACACCCGAGCCGTTAAGGGTGTGAACAAGTTGAGCCTTGTCCTTTACATCCTTTTTAAAGCGAATGGAGCCGCGGCGCGCCTGATAGTCCTCAAAATTGGAGCAGCTGGAAATTTCAACGTATCGGCCGTAGGAGGGCATCCAGACCTCAATGTCGTAGGTTTTTGCAGAGGAGAAACCAAGGTCGCCGCTGCAAAGGCAAACAACGCGGTAGGGAAGGCCTAAACCTTTAAGCACTCTTTCAGCATCGTTTGTAAGCTTTTCAAGCTGTTCGTAGGAATTTTCGGGGTCGGCAAATTTAACAAGCTCAACCTTGTTAAACTGATGCTGGCGGATAAGACCTCTGGTGTCACGGCCTGCGCTCCCTGCCTCGGCTCTGAAACACGCCGAATAGGCGGCGTAGGAAATGGGCAGGGTTTTGCCGTCTAAAATTTCATCTCGGTGCATATTGGTAACGGGAACCTCGGCTGTTGGAATGAGGAAATAATCATTTGTAAGTTTAAAGGCATCCTCCTCAAATTTGGGAAGCTGGCCCGTTGCGGTCATTGAGGCGCGGTTTGCCATAAATGGGGGCAGGATTTCGGTGTAGCCGTTTTCGGTGTGGGTGTTAAGGAAGTAGTTAATAATACTGCGCTCAAGCCTTGCGCCGAGACCTTTATAGAAATGGAAACGGGTGCCCGTTACCTTTGCGGCGGTTTCGGGGTCTAAAAT